>DASSRV010000241.1:0-10132 GCA_035701605.1 Gammaproteobacteria bacterium | reverse complement strand
CATCATGTCCGCCAGTTCCTTCACGGAATGGCTGTTGCCGGGGTTGCCGATGTTGTAGATGCGCTTGTCGGCTACACCATCCTTGTTCTCGATGATCTTCATCAGGGCGTCAATGCCGTCATCCACGTAAGTGTAGGCGCGCTTGCGCACGCCACCGTCCACCAGCTTGATGGTTTCGCCGCGCACGATGTGCCCCAGGAACTGGGTCACCACGCGCGAACTGCCTTCCTTCGGCGTGTAAATCGAATCCAGCCCCGGCCCGATCCAGTTGAAGGGACGGAACAGCGTGTACGCCAGCCCCTCTTTCTCGCCATAAGCCCAGATGATGCGGTCCATGAGCTGCTTGGAACAGGAATAGATCCAGCGCGGCTTGTTAATCGGACCCAGGATCAGTTCCGAGGTGTAGGGATCGAAGCCGTCGTCCCGGCACATGCCATAAACTTCCGAAGTGGACGGGAACAGCACGCGCTTTTTGTATTTGACACACTGCCGCACGATCGGCAGGTTGGCCTCGAAATCCAGCTCGAACACGCGCAGCGGGTCTTTCACGTAAGTCGCCGGCGTGGCAATCGCCACCAGCGGCAATACCACGTCGCACTTGCGCACATGGTACTCCACCCATTCCTTGTTGATCGTGATGTCGCCCTCGAAGAAATGGAAGCGCGGATTGCCCATCAGATCGCTGACCCGTTCCGAGAACATGTCCATGCCGAACACGTCCCAGTCGGTGGTTTCGATGATGCGCTTGCTCAGATGGTGTCCGATGAAGCCGTTGACACCCAGAATCAGAATCTTCTTCACGCCATGTCTCCCAGGGAAAGGGGCGAGACCGCATGCTGCACCGCAAATCGCGCTGCATCCATCGTCACGCCGTCATGTTCAAGTTGCAGAATCTCGATACGCTTGCCATCGCCGCAATCCGCATGGCAACGACCAGCCTCCGCGTACAGGCAGGGCTGCGCATGGCGCGCAGCTTCCGCCGCATAGTGACTGCGCAACACCTTGATATGCTGCTTGCCCGCCACACTGAAAGCGCCCGGATACGGCGGCGCCACGGCCCGGATCAGATTATGGACTGCCTGCGCAGGCTGCCGCCAATCAATGCGGCCGTCCTCGGGGCGACGCCGGCCGTAATAACTACCCGAGGCCAGATTGAGCGGCGTTCGCGGTGCCGTACCCGCCACCAGTCCCGGCAGGCTGCGCACCATGACCATCTCCGCCGCCGCCGTCACCTTGTCGAACACTTCCGCCGCGGTATCGTCCGGCAGGATCGGCACCGCCTGTTGATCCAACAGATCGCCCGCATCGGGTTTTATTTCCATGTAGTGCAGGCTGGCACCGGTCTCGCGCTCGCCGTGGAGGACAGCCCAGTTCACCGGCACACGACCGCGGTACTTGGGTAAAAGCGAGCCGTGCATGTTGAGCGCGCCTTGGTGCGGAATTTTGAGCAATGGCGCTTTCAACATATAGCGGTAATAAAACGAAAACAGAAAATCCGGCGCAAGCGCCTTGACCTGTTGCACGAAATCGTGCGTGTTGGGATCCGCGGGCGTTGCCACCGGAATATGGTGCAGTTCCGCCAGTTTCCGCACGCTACCAAACCAGATGGTTTCATTCGGATCGTCCTCGTGCGTGACCACGAGAGCCACCTTCATGCCTTGTGCCAGCAACGCGGAAAGACAACGCACGCCGACGTTGTGGTACGCAAATACAACCGCGCGGGTCACTTGGCTTGCTTCTCGATGATGGCTCGGATCAGGAAGCGCGGACGGCGTTGCACTTCCTGATAGATACGGCCCACATACTCACCCAGAAGACCGATGCCGAACAGCAGGATGCCGATGAAAAAGAACACGATGGCAAACAGGGTGAACACACCCTGTACATCCGGACCGAACAGGATGCGACGCAGCATCATGTACAGGAACAGCAGCAGAGAACCCACGGAGATGATGACGCCGAAGAACGAAAACAGTTGCAGCGGCATCACCGAGAACCCAGTCACCAGATCGAAATTGAGCCGCACCAGCCTGTAAAGCGAATACTTCGATTCGCCCGCATGACGCTCACTGTGCTCGACCTCGATCTCGATCGGTCGCAGCGCATAGAGATACGCCAGTGCCGGGATGAAAGTATTGATTTCGCTGGTATTGTTGATGGCATCCACGACGTGGCGCGCATAAGCGCGCAACATGCAGCCCTGATCCGTCATTTTCACTTTCGTGATACGTTCACGCAGCCGGTTCATCAGCCGTGACGCATAGGTTCGCCACCACACGTCCTGACGTTTGCGTCGGATGGTGCCGACGTAATCATAACCTTCATCCATTTTCGCCAGCAGGTTGCCGATTTCTTCCGGCGGATTCTGCAAGTCCGCGTCCAGCGTCACCACCCGTTCACCGCGAGCTTCACTGAAACCGGCCAGGATCGCCGCATGCTGGCCGAAATTGCTCTGCAACAGCACCACACGCGTGACGTCCGGGCGTTTGTCGAACTGTTCACGCAACAGCGCGGCGGAGCGATCCGCGCTGCCATCGTCCACGAACAGGATTTCATAGGGCCGGCCCAGGGCATCCAGCGGCGGATAAAGCCGTGCGAACATCCCGGGCAAGGATTCCTGTTCGTTATAGACCGGAATCACGATCGAGATTTCGGGGTCTTGTTTTTCTTGTGCCATTTTCCCCTCCCGTGACGTCAGGCGCACAGCGCCTCGTTCAGCACCGCGCATACGCGATCCACCTGTTCGGGCATCATGCCGGGAAACAGCGGCAATGTCACGGTCTCGGTGCCGATGCGCTCGGCGTTGGGGAACTGTCCGGCGCGGTAGCCCAATTCCCGGTACAGCGTGAACTGGTTGAGCGCCTGATAGTGAATACCGAGGCCGATGCCACGGGCGTGCATGCGCTGTTTCAGTGCATTGCGATCTGGGCAGCGCGGGGTGTAATGCGGCAGCACGGTGAACATGTGCCAACTATGTCCGGCGTCGCCGCGTGCCGGCAGAACGCAGAGTTCTTCCTCGTCGAGCAACTCGAGATAGCGGTAGGCAAGCTGGCGGCGCTTGTCGTTGAATTCGTCCAGCCGCTTGAGCTGCTCGATGCCGACCGCTGCCGCCACGTCGGTCATGTTGTGCTTGCTGGCGGCACATGTTACGTCCATGGTGCCGTCCGGGTATTTGGTGATGCCGTGGAAACGCAGGATCTCGAGCTGTTTGACCTGCTCCGCATCCGCCACCGAAACCGCACCGCCTTCGATGGTGGTGAGATTCTTGTTGGCATGGAAACTGAACACCACGATGTCGCCAAAGGAACCGATCCTGCGGCCTTTGTATTCGCTACCGATGGCCTGCGCGGCATCCTCGATGACCCGCAAGCCATGTTGCTTGGCGAGCGCATACACGCCGTCCATATCCGCCGCGAGACCATTCATATGGACCGGCATGATGGCGCGCGTTTTCGGCGTCACCGCGGCAGCGGCCTGATCGAGCAGCAGACTGCGCGAACGCAGGTCCACGTCCACCAGCACCGGAGTTGCACCCACGCGCAAGACCACATTGGCGGTGGCGGCAAAGGTCATGGCCGGTACGATCACTTCATCGCCCGGCCCGACGCCGGCCAGCCTCAAGCATTCTTCCAGTGCACCGGTGGCGTGCAGGTAGGTGCGCACCTGGCGCCCACCGCCCAGATACGCCGCAAGCGCCTGCTCGAACTCGCTTACCTTCGGCCCGCTCGTGATCCAGCCCGAGCGCAGCACGTCCGCGACTGCGGCGATGGTGGCTTCGTCAATCGTGGGCCGCGTGAACGGCAGATAGTCCTTGTCGCTCATATTTCTCCCGCTTCAGCCGCGTGCCACGAGATAGACGCCGACGATGATGACCGCAATGCCGGTCATGCGCATCGCACTCAGCGATTCGCCCATCAGCCACCAGGCCGCGACGGCCGTCACCACATAGCCCAAGGACAGCATCGGATACGCAATGCTGACCTGCACACGGGACAAGGCCAGGATCCACACCACGACGCTCACCACGTAGCAGGTCAATCCGCCGAGGATGTGCGGTTCAAATGCGAGTTTCCAGCCCGCCGACAGAATAGTGGCAAACGTCAGCTTGATCTCACCGACCCGGCTGACGCCGGCCTTGAGCAGGAGCTGCGCGGCCGCATTCAGCAACACACCGGTGATCACCAGCAAAAAACTCACCAGATTCATGGCTTCTCCACGATAACGCGCGAAACACCGCGCGCCACAACATTCATGGGCACACCGCGCTGACGCAGGACATCATACGTATCATCAGGCATGACGGCATAGGCTTTGGGGCCTTTCGTCCAGCGCGCGATGAAACTGTCGGTATCCGGTATCCATTTTTCAGGCTCGTGCCGGATGCCGAACGCCATCTCGCCCTGATACCCGACCAGCGTCAGGCTGCGCTTCAGGTAGAACGGCAGGGACTGCTGATAATCCTGCACACTGTAGAACGGCAGGCTCGCGATGTCCCGCCCCTTCAATTGCTGCGCCAGCGCATGCCCGGAATACAGCGGCGACAGAACCTGTGCACCGCTGGTAATGGTTTGCAGCGCCACGAACAGGCCGCCCGCCAAGGCCAGCGATGCCACCCGCGGCCGCCGAAAATACGCCAGCACAAACCCGGCACCCGCCGCCAGCAACAAGACGCCGCAACCCGCCATCAGCCAGGGCAGAAACGCCCGGTAAAGTTCGGCCGGCATACGCCCGCCGTCATGTTTCAGGGAAGGCGCCCACCACAACATCGTCATGGCCATGAACAGGACAAACACCGCACTCAGCAGCAAGTCGCTGCGCCGCAGCTTGCCGAGTTCCCGACCGACCAACAGGGCCAGTGCCGGAAAGATCGGCAGAATGTAACTGTCGAGCTTGGAATCCGAGAATGAGAAAAATACGAAAATGATTGCGCACCACAGCCACAGAAAAAGCTGCACGTTGAATCCGCCGGCACCCGGCGTCTCGCCCCGCCTCGCCCCTGCCAGCGCGCGGACAAACTGCGGCCACCACGGCAACAATCCGCCTATCAGAATCGGGATGAAAAACCACCATGCACCCGGACGACGCGCCACCGGCGTCAGGAAACGCTCGAAATGCTCGAAAATGAAAAAGTGGTAGGCAAAATCCGGATTGCGCAGGCTGACCAGCACAAACCACGGGGCGGCGATTACCAGGAATATCAGCACGCCACCGTAATAATGCAGTTGTTTCCAGCGTTTCCAGTCGCGCGTGACGAGCGAATGGAACACGAATACCGCACCCGGCAAGACCACGGCTTCCAGTCCCTTGCTCAGGAGACCCAGTGCCGCCGCCGCCCAGGCCAGATACATCCAGCCGCGTCGTGCGCGCAGATTCCCTCTGTCCGCAGCCTGCATTGCTGACAGGAAGCCGAACAGGGTCAGGCCCATGAAAAATGTCAGGCCCATGTCGAGCGTATTGAAGTGTCCCATGACGACGTAATACAGACTGCTGGCCAGCACCAGCGCCGCGCCCCAGCCTGCGGCACGGCCGAACAGCCGTGCCCCCACCCATGCCGTCATCAGCACGCCCAGAAAACCGCTCAGCGCGGTCCATAACCGCGAGGTCCAGTTGGATTCGCCGAACAGTTCGTATGCAACGGCCGTGATCCAGTATTGCAGCGCGGGTTTCTCGAAATACTTGAAGCCATTGAGGCGCGGCGTGATCCAGTCGCCGGTGACCACCATTTCGCGCGGAATCTCCGCGTAGCGGCCCTCGTCGGTCTGGAACAGGTCGCGGTACTGAAGCGTCCCGAACCACACCACGGCGAAGCAGGCAGCCGCCAGGATGACTTTGGCACGCATTGTGTGAGTCATGAACGGCTCGGGATCCGGACAGCGAAGGTGTGATTATATAGGAGCGGCCGGGATTTCTGGCCGGCGCACGGGCTCAGTCGCGGGTTGCCACCGCCCGCCGTGCCCATTCCATCAGCCTGTCGGCATCCTCCAGTACCTCGGCCGGCACTTCGTAGTAGCGGTGCAATTCCTGTTTGCCTTTCGGATTGAAGGGACGGCTGCCGGCTTGCTGGTAAGCCGCCCGGCTCTCCCCGTCGGTGCGAAAGTACAGCGCGCCCCCATGCACGATGCCGAAGAAATGCCCGCCCAGGTAGAGGCCTTGGCCGCCGAACATGGCCCGCACCTTCAAAGGTTCGGCGTCAGCAAGCTGCTCCAGCACGTAACCCAGAAAGGATGTATCAGCCACGCCCGCGCCCTCCTCTGAAACCGGATGCCGGTTCGGGCAAAGCCCGGCCTGTCCCGAGCTTGTCGAAAAGTCGGCATGACGGCACAGGGACGACCTCAGCGCAGCGGAGCCAGCAAACCCGTCTCCCTGTATCTGCGGTAGTCTCCCAGTATGAGGCCATGATCGAAAGCCAGTTTCGGCAGCGCCAGAACATCGGCCTGCATCACACGCGCGGCATCGTCACCGGCCCTCGCCTCACCCTCCGCCTCCGCCACGTACACCGCGCTGACGGTGTGGCCGCGCGGGTCACGTGCGGGGTTCGAATAGCAGCCCAGCAGCGCCTTGAGCCGGACCGTCAAGCCGGTTTCCTCGCGTGCTTCCCGCACTGCCGCCTGTTCCAGCGTTTCGCCCACGTCCACGAAGCCGCCGGGCAGCGCCCAACCCGGCGGCGGATTGCGACGTTCGATCAGCACGATGGGACGGTCCGGCGAGTCCGTCAGTTCGATGACAAGATCCACGGCCAATTGCGGCGTGACAGGGCGCAGCATATCACTGCACCTGCTTGAAACGGTGAATCAGACGGCGGGTTTTCTTGTCCGGGCGGCCGGGAGTCCGCGGCATGACAAGTGCAGCGGTCTTGCGCAGCGCGGTTTCCCGCAGACGCGTCGCGTGGCTGGCATCCGTTTCCGCATACAGGGTTTGCGCCACCGTTGCCGGGCCACGTTTGTCCGTCACGGCCGACACAACCACTTCGTACCGCTCCGTACCACGTGTGATGTGCAGATGATCACCGACGCGCAATTCATGTGCCGGTTTGGCGCGCGTACCGTTGACGTGAACCTTGCCACCGGCAACCGTTGCCGTCGCCAGTGAGCGGGTCTTGAAAAAACGCGCCGCCCACAGCCACTTGTCGAGCCTGACTTTGACAATCGTTTCATTCACGTGTGTTTGCAATCCATAGGCGCATAAAACACTACCAAGATACGAGTCATCCTTGCATCAGCATCCGGTATGTCCATGGCCGGTATAACGTCAACCCCTGTCCAGCAGGGTCGCCGCTTCGACTGCTACCGTACGCAACTCCCGGCTGATCCGGTCGTCCGTTGCAACCCGTCGCCAGAACAACTGTGCGAGGCGCAAGGCAGCTTGCCACACGTCCAGAATATTGGCACGCGGCCGGGCTGCCGGTAAATCCAATGCGGGCACAATTCCATTGTATGGCGCCCATGCCATCGGCACCATGTCGTAAACCGGCGCAAGCTGCAACGTTGGCATGTGCGACAGGCCATCCGCAAAGAAACTGAGGTTGCCGAAATGACGATCGCTGTTGCCGATGAGCTGACCGAAGGCTTCCAGCAACCGGATACGGCGTATCTGCTCAGGCGCCAACAGGCGATCACGCGTCATGCGTTCGGCAAAAGCCGGCCAGTTGTCACGCTGGCCATACAGTTCGTCGTCGAGCGGACCCGCGGTGAGAACGCCGCGCCGGCCGCGTTCTCCGATCCGATCAAAGCGCTCGACTTCCAGAAACCGCTGTGGACCCACATCCACGATTTCGGCTTGTGCTGCGCTTATACCATTCTCATTCAGGATTTCTGTTGCCAGCCATTCACACACCAGCAAGTCACGCCAGCGCTGGTCCGCGGCACTGCCATCGCCGGCAGTGAACTTGACGATGAGATGCCGCGCCTCCCGCCATGCAGTGAATTTGGGCTGCTCGCCGCCGGCAGAAGAACCTGCTCCGCGCTCCGCAGCAATCCGCGCCAGGGCCGGATAGTCCTGACGCTTGACCGACGTTGCGGCATTGTCCAGGAACCGGTGCAGGGATTCTTCACCGACAATCAGATTCCCGATGCAGTCTTCACCACGCCGCGCAGTCGCGATGAGGCGATGATCGTCGTTCCAGTCCTGCAAACGTCGCGGCAACGCCAGGTCCGCATGGATTTCAGCAAAGCGCCGACCCAGAAAGCCCTGCGGCGCCATGTCGGCGATGATCAGGGGCAGGCCGGCGAACAAGGTGCTGGTGGCAGTCATCGGCTCAAGCCAATGCTGCCCCAGCGACAGCAGATGCAGGTTGGCCACGAGTTGTACGTCGCCCTCGGCATCCACGCGGAAGATCGGCAAGCGCGACGGTAAACCGGCAACGCGACGATAGGCCGCGTAACGTGCGCCGCGTGTGCGGCCGATTCGCAGGATACGCTCGGCGCCACGAACCTGGCGTGACAAGGTAGCCGCACTGATGCGCAGCGCACGCTGCAATTCACCACCCGAGAGCACCCCCCGGCGGGTCAGCAAGCTGACAATATCATCCGTCATTGCCATTCGAGATATAACATGAGATATTACTTGAAAAGATATTAGTATCATAACATATTGATTATGATATGTTTTATATAGTTATTTTAATTAATAGTGTAAAGATATAAGCAATAATATTTGCCCCCTATCAGCAAGCATTGAACTCGAGGTATGCGCTTTTTGTTTATAAAACAACGAGTTAGCAATGTGGCTCGACCGAACCCCTGTTCCACCTGCGGTTCTTCGCCCCGTCCTCTATAATCCGCTCCGCATTTTCCAACCCGGAGCCACCCTTGAACCAGGATTTCCTGCATCACCTGCGCCAGCAGATCGCCGGCCTGCACGAGGCCGGCCTGTACAAGGTCGAGCGCGTCATTACCACGCCGCAACAGGCCGATATCCGGGTCGCCACGGGCGAGCAGGTCGTTAACTTCTGCGCCAACAACTATCTCGGGCTGGCCGATCACCCGGAACTGGTGAAGGCCGCGCAGGCCGCCCTGCCGCAATACGGCTTCGGTCTATCCTCGGTGCGCTTCATCTGCGGCACCCAGACCGTGCACAAGGAACTGGAAACGCGACTCTCGAAATTCCTCGGCACCGACGACACGATCCTGTATTCGTCCTGCTTCGATGCCAACGGCGGCCTGTTTGAAACCCTGCTGGACGAGCAGGATGCCGTCATCAGCGACGCGCTCAACCACGCCAGCATCATAGACGGCGTGCGCCTGTGCAAGGCAAGGCGTTTCCGCTACAACAACAACGACATGGCCGATCTGGAAGCGAAACTGAAAGAAGCCGCGGGTTGCCGCTTCAAACTGATCGCCACCGACGGCGTGTTTTCCATGGACGGCATCATCGCCAACCTCGAAGGCATCTGCGACCTCGCCGACAAATACGGTGCATTGGTCATGGTGGACGATTCGCACGCGGTCGGTTTCATGGGCGACCACGGTCGCGGCAGTCACGAATTCCGCGGCGTCATGGGCCGGGTGGACATTCTCACCGGTACGCTGGGCAAGGCCCTGGGCGGCGCCTCCGGCGGTTATACCTCGGGCCACAAGGAAATCGTCGAATGGCTGCGGCAACGTTCGCGGCCGTACCTGTTCTCGAACACGCTGGCACCGGTAATCGCGGCGACCACGCTCAAGGTGCTGGAACTGATCGAACACGGCGATGCCTTGCGCAGGAAGCTGCGCGACAATAGCCAGTATTTCCGCACCGAGATGCAGAAACTCGGTTTTACCCTGGCGGGTGCCGATCATCCCATCATCCCGGTGATGCTCGGCGATGCGAAACTCGCCAGGACGATGGCCGACGAATTGCTGAAAGAAGGCATCTACGTGACCGGCTTCTCGTTCCCGGTGGTGCCACAGGGCAAGGCACGCATCCGCGTGCAGATGTCAGCGGCCCACGAAAGGACCCATCTCGACAAGGCGATTGCGGCGTTTGCGAAGGTCGGCAGGAAACTGGGCGTCATTCACTGATGGTTGCCTTGTGCTGTTCCCCGCCGGGGGCAGACATCGTACAACGGAGCACACTTATTTATGAAAGCACTGGTCAAGGCAAAGGCTGAACCCGGCATCTGGTTACAGGACATGCCCAAGCCCGGCATTGGCCC
>DASSRV010000240.1:0-6212 GCA_035701605.1 Gammaproteobacteria bacterium | reverse complement strand
CAGGCGTACAGGTGGATCAGTTCCATGGTCACGCCGTCGCTCAGCCCGGCGCGATTGGCCGCGTCGAACAGCGAATTCTCGATCACGCCGTGTGCATAGGCGGTATGGATGGTGGCGGGGATGTCGAGGATGCTGGCCTTGAAGCCCTGCGTCTCGCGCTGCACGTCGAGCAGGTGAGCCTCGTCAATCTGCATGTGCAGGTTCAGCACGTGTCCCTGATCATCGCGGCCGACGTCAATTTCCTCGCCGGGCAGGATGGTCTTGAGCCGCTCGGTATCGCCGCCGAGCCGCATGATGGCATCCAGGTCGCCGGCGCTCAGGTGGTTGGCGGCGAACAGGCCTGCCAGGGTGTCGCCACGCCGCACCCGCAACTGCACCCTGACAGCCGGTACGGCAGGCGGGCTTGCGGCCCCGGATTGCGACGGCGAATCCGGCGTGGGCGTGCGCACGATGTTCGATGCGACTGCCGCCGAGCGGCTGGCGGTGGCGGGCTGGTTCAGGAGCTGGAACGCGATGCCGGCGAGGCTTGCGACCAGCAGCATCAGCCAGTAGCGGTAGCGCACGCGCTGCGCCGGGCGTGCCCGGACGACGGGTTCCCCGCTTGGCTTATAATCCGCTCGCAACTGGCTGTTTGGGAAAGTCACAGTCCCGGTCCGCTTGAATTGCGCTACACCCTAGCCTGCCAAGACTTCAGGGTCAACCCTCGAATCTCTGGCTAAGTCCATGAATTCGGTGATAATTATAGCAGGCCGGGACAGCCCCGCCGGCGTCTGGAGTGTGAAGTATGCCCAGCTCGTCCGAAACCCTCAAGGAACTGTGCCGGGGTGCCGATGAGGTGCTGCCCGAGGCGGAGCTGGCGGAGCGCCTGCGTGGCGGGCGGCCGCTCCGGGTCAAGGCCGGATTCGACCCCACCGCGCCCGACTTGCACCTCGGCCACACCGTGCTCATCAACAAGCTGCGCCAGTTCCAGCAGGCCGGCCATCAGGTGATTTTCCTGATCGGGGATTTCACCGGCATGATCGGCGATCCCACCGGCAAGAACCTGACCCGCAAGCCGCTGAACCGCGAGGAAGTGGCGGCCAACGCCGAAACCTACCGCGAGCAGATCTTCAAGATCCTGGACCCGGCGCGCACCGAGGTGGATTTCAACTCGCGCTGGTTTGATCGCATGGATGCGGCCGGGCTGGTGCAGCTCGCCGCACGCCACACCGTGGCACGGATGCTGGAACGCGACGATTTCAGCAAGCGTTACGCCGCCGGCCAGCCCATCGCGATCCACGAATTCCTCTATCCCCTGGTGCAGGGCTACGATTCGGTGCAACTCAAGGCCGACGTCGAACTGGGCGGCACCGACCAGAAATTCAACCTGCTGGTGGGCCGGCAGTTGCAGGAACAGTACGGCCAGCCGCCGCAGATCGTGATGACCATGCCGCTGTTGGAAGGCCTGGACGGCGTTCAGAAAATGTCGAAATCGCTCGGCAATTACATCGGCATCACCGAAGCGCCGGATCAGATGTTCGGCAAACTCATGTCCATTTCCGATGAATTGATGTGGCGCTATTTCGAGCTGTTGAGTTTCCGACCGTTGAGTGACATCGCCGGTTTGAAACAGAGCGTGTCGGAAGGCCGCAATCCGCGCGACGTGAAATTCGAACTCGGCATCGAGATCGTGGACCGTTTCCACGGTGCCGGCGCGGGGGAACGCGCGCGCGAGGCATTCATCGCGCGCTTCCAGCAGGGTGCCGTGCCGGACGACATGCCGGAATTCGAGCTGGCTGCGGACGGCGAATCCGCATTGAGCGGCATCCTGAAACACTGCCGGTTGGTGGCCAGCGCAACGGAAGCCAACCGCATGATCGAGCAGGGCGGGGTGCGCGTGGACGGCGAGAAAGTCTCCGACCGCGGCCTGCGGCTCAAGTCCGGCCGTGATTACGTGTTGCAGGTGGGCAAGCGCAAATTCGCGCGCGTCCGGTTGCGCGCTCAATAAAGCGGTGCTTCACGCAGCGTGGTGCGCGCCAACCACTTTTCTCCCGCAAGAACCGGTTCTCCAGTGTGCAGCGTTGCAGCATCGGTATCGCCGGTCGGAGTCAGGTTGAAGTGACACAGTGCCATGTTGGCGCGACCGGCGACTTTCAACCCAAGTTTCAGATAATGCGTTTCGCCGCCCTGTTGCGGGGCGTTCAGGCAGACAAGAAAGGACGCGATACGCTGGCCTGACAGGTCGCCGATTGCCTGATTATGCGCAAGACGCGCGCTGTCGAAATAATCCACGTGAGGCGCGTAGTGGTCCTGCATCCCGTAACGCAGCACGGAGAGAGGCTCCACATGCGCCACCGGGAGGTTGAATGCTGAAGCGATACGGCGTTCCACGTTGCGCATCACCACGTCATAGCCCGGCAAGGCGAAAGTCGCCAGGGAACCCGTGAACGCAACGTGTTCCCGGGATATGCGATCCCGTACGCGGGCTGCGGGCTGCATGTCCTGTGCGGCAAGCGCCAGTATCTGCGCTCGCTCGCTGTTGCTGATGAAACTCTCGATGGTGAAGATCCTGGGCGTTGTGCTCAACATCTTCGGTGCAGAGGGTTGATGAGGATTGCTCGGGCGGATTTCTCCGGTTTGTGCGCGCATTGCCGGGTCATGCGAAAACACGGGTTCGCCAAGCTGCGCCAGATTGGAGTGCGCAAAGTCGAGCAGGGCAGCCGGGTTCGAGACCGGATCGGGATGTGTTTCGAGATATGTCTGAAAGGCGCGCAGGCGTTCCCGCAAGCGCAGTTCCAGATTGGCTGCGCGCTTGCATGATGCGGCATCCAGGCGCGCGCGATGCTGTTCCGCAAGCTCCTGCGCCAACGGATAATTGGCAAAAGCCGCCAACGAAAGGCAAGCCAGCGCGGCTTCCGGATGTCGGGCAACACCGCGGCCCTCGCTGTAGTGCAGGCCAAGGTTGAAAAGCCCGCGCGGATCGGCCTGGGCCGCCGCTGTCAGGTAGCAACCGGTTGCCGCGACCGGATCGAATTCCGTACCCAGCGCGGCATCATGCAAATACGCCAGCGTACAAAGTGCATGAGGATGACATTGGGCGGCCACGCGTTCGAACCATGCAAAAGCCTTGCGGTCGTCGCGCGGCACCCCGTATCCCAGCAGATGCAGATCCGCGAGCCGGTCCATTGCCATCGGATGACCTTGTCCTGCCGCCTGCCCGTACCAGTGAGCCGCCTGCTGCCTGGCATCAGGCAACAGGTGAATCTGCGAATACACCTGACCAAGCGCGAACTGGGCTTCGGCATGCCCGGCCGCACCGGCTTCACGCAAAAGCTCGAGTCCGCGCGTAAAATCCGGTGAGTCGTAACGCTGGTTGGCGACCAGTTGCTGTCCTTGCCGGAACCGGGTTTCAGGCGTGCTCATTTCGGGCAGTCTAGCAAACGCCGGACAGGCTTGGTTGTATTCGGGGCGTGGGATAATCTGTCGGCTGTTTCCGACTGGATACGATTGTGATGCTGGAAGGCAAACATGTGCTGCTGGGCGTCACCGGCGGCATTGCGGTGTACAAGAGCCCCGACCTGGTGCGGCGCCTGCGCGAAGCGGGTGCGGACGTGCAGGTGGTGATGACGGCCAATGCGCAGGAATTTGTCACGCCACTGACATTTCAGGCGGTCTCCGGCCATCCGGTACGCACCGAACTGTGGGACAGCGCGGCGGAAATGGCCATGGGCCACATCGAGCTGGCGCGTTGGGCGGACCAGGTGCTGGTGGCGCCGGCCACCGCGGATTTCATGGCGCGACTCGCGCACGGCGCGGGTGACGACCTGCTCACCACACTGTGTCTCGCCACCGAGGCGCCGCTGGTACTGGCGCCGGCCATGAACCGGGTCATGTGGAGCAGCAGTGCGACACAGCAGAACGTGGCGCGGCTCCGGGCGCGCGGCGTGCGAATGCTGGGACCGGTGGAAGGCGAACTTGCGGAAGGTGAATCCGGTATCGGTCGCATGCTGGAACCCGCCGAGATCGTGGCCGCGATCGAGGACGGTCCCGCGCCCGCGCTGGCCGGTCTGCATGTGCTGGTCACCGCAGGGCCGACCCGCGAAGCACTGGACCCGGTGCGCTATGTCAGCAACCGCAGTTCCGGCAAAATGGGGTTTGCAATGGCGCGTGCGGCGGCGGAGGCGGGTGCGCGGGTGACCCTGGTGGCCGGCCCCGTGCCTCTCGGTACGCCGCGCGACGTACGGCGTGTGGATGTCACCACGGCGGCGGAAATGCAGGCGGCGGTGATGCGTGAAGTTGCGGGCGCGGAAATCTTCATCGCGGCCGCCGCGGTTGCCGATTACGCGCCGGGTGAAGTGGCCGCGCAGAAAATCAAGAAGCGCGACGACACCCTGCAACTGACGCTGCACAGGACACCGGACATTCTCGCGCAGGTCGCTGTGCTGGAGCCGCGTCCGTTCCTGGTCGGCTTTGCCGCCGAGACCGAGCATCTGGAACGGCACGCGCGCGCCAAGCTGGAAAAGAAACGCCTGGACCTGATCGCCGCCAACACGGTCGGTGCGACGCGGGGATTCGATCGCGACGACAATGCACTCAGCGTGTACTGGAAGGAGGGCGCCGTGGAACTCGGTAACGCCTCAAAACTGGATCTGGCGCGGCGGCTGGTGACGCTGATCGCCGCGCATTACAGCAAGCGGCAGTAAGATTCATTCATTCGTATTGTGTACACGACCTGGAAGCGGTTTCATGCACCCCATCAAACTGAAGATTCTGGATGCGCGCATCGGCGCGGAATTCCCGCTGCCGCAGTATGCGACCGAAGGCTCCGCCGGCCTGGATCTGCGCGCCTGTCTCGACGCGCCGCTCGCCCTGGCACCCGGTGACAGTGCGCTGGTGCCGTCCGGCATCGCCATCCACATTGCCGATCCGGGTTACGCCGCGGTGCTGTTGCCGCGCTCCGGTCTCGGCCACAAGCACGGCATCGTGCTCGGCAATCTGGTGGGTCTGATTGATTCGGATTATCAGGGCGAGGTGCTGGTGTCGTGCTGGAATCGCGGCCGCGACGCGTTCACCATCCAGCCCGGCGAGCGCATCGCACAGATGGTGATTCTGCCGGTGGCGCAGGCCCGCTTTGAAGTGGTCGAGGAATTCACGCAGAGCCGCCGCGGTGCCGGCGGATTCGGTCATTCCGGCCGCGGCTGAAGCCGCAGCCGGAATCATGCCGTTCCGGTTGCGGCGCAGTTATCCGCCGGCAGGCGGTTGCTGGCCTGTCTGTTGCCCCTTGAGTTCCTTGAAACGCGCGATGTCGGCACCGAAACGCGCGCGGATGTCGTCCTTCTTGTGCTGCTGATCCAGCAGCAGCTTCTGGGTGTCGGCGAGCTGGTTGCGGGCGGCATCGAGTTTCTGCTGCAAGTCATCCGGCACCGGTTTGTGGCGTTTGGCGTAACCATCGGCCTGCCCCTGGTAATTTGCCAGTGAACTTTGCAGGCCCGCGATGCTGGTATTGGTAACGTTGATCTGCGAGTCCACCGCGCCGAGACGGCGGTCACGGTCGTGCTCGATGTCTGCAACCTCAGTATAGGTGTCGAGCAGCACCTGATCGTGCGCGCGTTGTGCCGCGGCCTGCTCCGCAGCCTGCTTTGCCTTGGCCTCGGCAGCCGCTTTCTGTTTTTTTTCCGCGGCGATCTGCTCCGGGGTTTTCTGCGCCTCGATGGTCTTGAGCACGGTACCCTGTGCGTTGATCACTTGGCTTTTCTGCTTCGCATATTGCGGTGGAATGCTGGTGCCGTAGTGCACCACGCCTTTTTCGTCCACCCATTTGTAGAGCTTGGGCCCGGCGAATACCGAGGCGGACAGGCTGAGCAGGGCGGCGGTGACAAGCAGGACGGGAATACGGGACTTCATGGCGGCAACC
This sequence comes from Gammaproteobacteria bacterium, assembly GCA_035701605.1. GTDB lineage: Bacteria > Pseudomonadota > Gammaproteobacteria > Natronospirales > REEB76 > DASSKW01. The sequence continues at coordinate 319 of DASSRV010000240.1, read as the reverse complement.
GGTTTGCGTGGACGGGGGATGAAAAAAGTATAGCACCGACGCGCACGGACTCAGGCACCGTACTGTTCGCGGTAGGCGCGTACCGCGGCCAGCGCGGGCGCCATGTCGGGACGCGCCGCCAGCCAGTCCAGGATGTCCGCGAGCCGGGCGATGGCGGCCACCTCGATGCCGTGCGCTTCACGCAATTCCGTGATTGCGGATTTGTCTCCCTGACCGCGTTCCTACCGGTCCAGCGCGATCACCAGGCCGACCGGCGTGGCGCCGCCGGCGCGGATGATGTCGAGTGCCTCGCGCACCGCGGTGCCGGCCGTGATCACGT
>DASSRV010000239.1:0-2160 GCA_035701605.1 Gammaproteobacteria bacterium | reverse complement strand
CGTGCCAGCGCCGCGCGATCCAGGCTGCGTAATGGATCAGCCGCAGGCTGCGCAGCGCTTCCACCAGCCAGAGTTCGGCCGGATTGAAGTCCATGAACTGCGTGTAGCCGTCCAGCACCGCGCCGAGTTGCTGCTGCATGTCCTGACGCGTACCCGACAGCAGCATCCACAGGTCCTGGATGGCGGGGCCGGCGGCGCAGTCGTCGAAGTCCACGAAGTGCGGGCCGGCGTCGGTCCACAGCACGTTGCCGGGGTGGCAGTCGCCGTGCAGGCGCAGCTTGGCAAGCTGCCCGGCGCGCGCGTAATTGCGCGCCACGCCGTCGAGCACGAGCTGCGTCACTTCCCGGTAGCGCGGCGCCAGATCCGGCGGCAGGAAGCCGCTTGCGAGCAGCCAGTCGCGCGGTGCGTGTCCGAGGCTGTCCGGGCCGATGACGCCACGGTGCCGGAACGACGCGGCGCTGCCCACGGCGTGGATGCGGCCCAGAAAACGGCCCAGCCATTCGAGATGCGATTCGCGTTCGAGATCGGGCGCGCGCCCACCCTGACGCGGGAACACTGTGAAACGGAAACCGGCGTGGTGCAGCAGGGTATTGCCCTCGGCATCCGTAAGCGGTGCCACCACCGGAATCTCGGCGGCGTGCAATTCCTGCAGAAAGGCGTGTTCTTCCAGGATCGCGGCATCGGACCAGCGCGCGGGGCGGTAGAATTTCACCACCAGGGGCGCAGCACCCTCAATACCGACCTGGTACACGCGGTTCTCATAGCTGTTCAGCGCCAGCAGCCGGCCATCGGTTTGCCAGCCCGCGCTTTCCACGGCCGCCAGCAGCGTGTCCGGTGTCAGGTTCTGGTAGGGCGGCGCGGCGGTTTCCATGCGGCGGCAGTGTAACCTCAATCCCCGGAGAAACCCCCAATGACTGTCCGGTATCCGCAGCGCATTGTCTGCCTCACCGAGGAGACCACCGAAACGCTGTACCTGCTCGGCGAGCAGGCGCGCATTGTCGGTATTTCCGGTTTCACCGTGCGTCCGCCCGAGGCGCGGCGCGAGAAACCGAAAGTGTCGGCCTTCACCAGCGCGAAGCTGGACAGGATTCTGGCGCTCGAACCGGACCTGGTGCTGGGCTTTTCGGACATCCAGGCCGACATCGCCGCGGCGCTGGTGCGTGCCGGCATCGAAGTGCACGTCTTCAATCACCGCACGGTCGCGGAAATTCTGCGCATGATCGCGATGCTGGGCGGCATGATCGGCTGTCAGGCGAAAGCCGAAGCGCTGGCAGCGCGTTTTGAGGCCGGGCTCGAGGACATCCGTGCCGCGTCAGCCAGGCTGGCACGCCGCCCGCGCGTGTATTTCGAGGAATGGGATACGCCGCAGATTTCCTGCATCGGTTGGGTGTCGGAGTTGATCGGCATCGCCGGTGGCGACGACGTGTTCCCGGAACTGGCACGCGAATCCCTCGGCAAGCAGCGCATCATCGCGGATCCCGAGGAAGTGGTGCGGCGCGCGCCGGATCTCATCATCGGTTCGTGGTGCGGCAAGAAGTTTCGACCCGAACAGGTGGCGGCACGTCCCGGCTGGCAGGACGTTCCCGCGGTGCGCGATGGTGAACTGCATGAAGTGAAATCTTCGACCATCCTGCAACCGGGGCCGGCGGCGCTGACGGACGGGGTCAGGGAATTGTCGCGTTTGATCGGGGCATGGTCACAAGGGCATGGCTGATCAGGTCAGTGTGACCAGCAGGATTCTCTGACTTCGTAAGCTGTTACAGATTGATACAGGGTGAGCTATAATTCCCGACTACTACCCCGGTGGCTTCTGGCTGCCGGGCGCGGGGCCTCCTCTGGAGGCCCTTGCTTTTTATGAAAGGGGGAGACATGCCGAAACAGGCTTACCGCACCATCGTTTATGTGGATGGCTTCAATTTCTACTACGGCGAGGTTCGGGGAACACCCTGGAAATGGCTTGATCCGATTGCATTGTTCCAGAAGGTGCTTGGGCAGCAGAATAACTTGATCAGGCTCAAGTATTTCACCGCGCGCGTGCAGCCGACGGCCAGCGACCCTGACGTACATGTGCGGCAGGGTGCTTATTTGACCGCCTTGCAAGCGTATTGCCCTCTGGTGGAATTGCATTTCGGGCATTTTCTACGGCATTGCATTTCGATG
>DASSRV010000238.1:0-4368 GCA_035701605.1 Gammaproteobacteria bacterium | reverse complement strand
CTGATGGTCGGGGCATTCAGGGAGCTGTTCGAATCGCAGATGCTGTCGCGGCATCAGGACCTGGAAGCGCGTGCCATGCGCGCGCGCAACGAAGGCTTTTACACCATCGGCAGTTCCGGCCACGAGGGCAACGCCGCGGTGGGCCGTGTCACGCGCCACACCGACATTGCCTTCCTGCACTACCGCAGCGGCGCTTTCATGCAGGAACGCGCGCGCAAGCTCGGCCTGGACATGGTGTACGACACGGCCCTGTCGCTGGCGGCATCCAGCGAGGATCCGATTTCCGGTGGCCGCCACAAGGTCTGGGGCTCGGTGCCGCTGTGGGTGCCACCGCAGACCTCCACCATTGCCAGTCACCTGCCGAAAGCGGTCGGTACGGCGGTCGCCATCGGGCAGGCGAAACGCATTGGCGCCAATCTGCCGATTCCGGAAGACAGCATCGCGGTGTGCAGTTTCGGCGATGCCAGCGCCAATCATTCCACGGCGGTGGGCGCCATCAACGCCGCGCAGTGGACCGCCTACCAGCGCTTGCCTTGCCCGATCCTGTTCGTGTGCGAGGACAATGCCATTGGTATTTCGGTGAAAACCCCGGCTGGCTGGATCGCTGCGAATTACAGCGACCGCGTGGGTCTGGAATACATCGCCGCCGACGGCACCGACGTGGTGGACGTGTACGCGAAAGCCCAGGCCGCGGTGGACTATTGCCGCAGCCGACGCGCGCCGGTGTTCCTGCACCTGAAGCTGGTGCGTCTGCTGGGCCACGCCGGCACCGATGCCGAAACCGAATACCGCAGCAGCGCGGACCTCGAAGCCAGCGAGGCACGCGATCCCTTGCTGGTCTCGGCGCAGACGGCGCTCGAATCCGGTGTCTTTACCCCGGAAGAACTATTGATCGAATACGAACGCGCACGCACGCGGGTGCAGGACGCGGCAAAAAAAGCCGCGCAGCGTCCCAAGTTGACGACTGCCGAGCAGGTGATGATGCCGCTTGCGCCGTACCATGCGGACGCCGTGAATTCGGAAGCGGTGCGCAGTGCATCGAAAGAGGCGCGCCTGGCCGCCTTCGGCAGCGACGCGGCCCTGCCCGAGAAACAGCCGCCGCGGCATCTGTCCATCCAGATTAACCGCGCGCTGTTTGATCTCATGGCCAAGTATCCCGAGATGACCGTGTTCGGCGAGGACGTGGCGCAGAAGGGCGGCGTCTATACCGTCACCTCGGGCCTGCACCACACGTTCAAGAGCCAGCGCGTATTCAACACCCTGCTGGACGAGCAGACCATCCTCGGCATGGCCCAGGGCGCGGCGACGCTCGGCCTGTTGCCGTTCCCGGAAATCCAGTATCTCGCGTATTTCCACAACGCCTGCGATCAGATCCGCGGTGAAGCCGCATCCTTGCAGTTCTTTTCCAATGCGCAGTTCCGCAACGGCATGGTGATGCGCATCGCCTCGCTTGGTTACCAGAAGGGCTTCGGCGGGCATTTCCACAACGACAACAGTTTCACGGCACTACGCGACATCCCCGGCCTCGTCATCGCCTGCCCCGCGCGCGGCGACGATGCGGCCATGATGTTGCGCACCTGCGCCGCACTGGCGAAGGTGGACGGCCGCGTGGTGGCCTGGTTGGAGCCGATCGCGCTTTATATGACCAAGGACTTGCACACGCCGAAGGACGGCGAGTGGTTGTGCGACTACCCCGCGCCGGATCGCGCCGTGCCACTGGGCGAGGGCCGCATTTATCACCCGGAAGCCAAAGACCTGCTGATGCTTACCTTCGGCAACGGCGTGCCCATGTCGCTCAGGGTGGCGAAGCAGATCGGGCAAGCCGCCGGCAAGCACATCCGCGTGCTGGATCTGCGCTGGCTGAAACCGCTCAATGCCGAACTCATCGCGAAGCACGCACGGGAATGCGGTCGGGTGCTGGTGGTGGACGAGGGCCGCGAAACCGGCGGTCTCGCCGAGCAGATTTTCACGCTGCTGGACGAGCACGCTCCGCAGGTCGTCAAGCAGCGCGTTGCGGGCAAGGATTCCTACATCCCGCTGGCCGAGGCCGCCAACCGGGTGCTGCTGAGCGAAGCGGAGATCGAGGCCGCCGCCCGCGCCCTGCTGGCCGGCAATTCCCGAGCAGGGGCTTGAGTGAATCCGGGCCGCTTGCCATCATGGCGTCCAATCGGGTTCGGGGTGCGCGGTAACAGATGAGTGCCAGGCAGGCGGTCGGGATGAGCACGCAGCAGGGGAGAGACGGGCTTTCAATGCCGTTCGGCACCTTGCCGGACGCCTGGCCGGATCGGCTGGATTTTCGTCGTCCCTGGCACCTGTGGCAGTTCCTGCGCAAAACCCTGCTGCGCCGGCTCGACAGGGTGCACCTGCCGGAGAACCTGCCGCTCAGGGTGCCGCTGCCGAAATACCTGTTGCTGGAATTCCACAACCTGCCGAACGGCAATTACTCGAAGAAGATCACACACGGCTACAGCACCGGCTTCGACATTGCCATGCGTGGCGAAATGCAGCATGGGCGCGCGCTGCTGGCCAACGCGCTCACGGGTTGCCAGCGGGTGCTGGATGTCGGCTGCGGAGCCGGCCCCTCGACAGCCGCACTCAAGGCGACCGGTATCCCGGACGTCACCGGACTCGATGCCTCGCCGTATCTGTTGCAGCATGCGGCACAGCGTTATCCGGGATTGCCCTTCATACAGGGTCTGGCCGAGGACACGCGGCTACCATCGAACTCATACGACGGCATCAGTGCGTGTTTCCTGTTTCACGAACTGCCGCCGCGTTACGGCGATGCCGCGTTCGCCGAATGCGCGCGCCTGCTCATGCCCGGCGGCCGCCTGGCGATCCTCGAACCCGGGGCCGAGCAGTATCACAACGGCAACTGGAAAATGTGCCGCAAATACGGCTGGCGCGGAATCTATTTCCGTGCCCTGGCGCACTTCGTGTTCGACCCTTACCTGGCGGCCTGGCATCACCGCGATGTGCGTGCCTCGCTGGAACGTGCCGGCTTTGATCTGCTGGAGGATCGGGGAGTGTTTCCCTCGCGCCTGATCGTGGCGCGCAAACGCTGATCACGCTGCACTGCGCTCCAGTGCATACAACATCACCGGCTCGTGTTCATGGCGCCGATCCAGATCGTGGGCATCCCGTTCGCCGAGACACTGCATGCCGAGCTTTTCGGCGACCCGGATCGAGGCGCGATTGGCGGCATCAATCACCGCCACCACCCGCGGCAGGTGCATGACCCGGAAGGCGTGTGTCACGAAGGCGCGTGCCATTTCCGGCGCCAGCCCTTGTCCCCAGTAACGTTTCCAGATCCACCAGGCGAGTTCGAATTCGCCGAGCTTGTCGAGCGGTTGCAATCCGCCCATACCGATGACTTCCTGACCCGGTTTCAGCACCACCGCCCCCACACAACAGCCATGCGCATCGAGGAATCCGGCCTGGCGCGTGAAATACGCCCGGACGCGTGCCGCATCCCAGACCCGGCCGTGCGTGATGTAACGCATCATCGCCTCGTCTGCGACGAAGCCTGCAAACACCGCGTGCTCGGTATCCCGCCAGGGCCGGACCAGCAGACGTTCGGTAGTGATCTGGAACGGCATGGGTACACCACTGGAAAGCCGGCAGGGAAGCCAGCATACTGAAATCCGTCATGCGGAGCGAGCGCCATGCAGCACGGCAATCCGGAAAGCGACGACAGTGCGTTTGTTGATGCGTTCGAGACCCTGACGCTCGATCCCGCGCTGTTCAATCATCGCGGACACCTGCGTCTGGCCTGGTGCCTGCTGAGCTGGCTGCCGCTACCGGACGCCGCGCAGCGGTGTGCGGACGATATACGCCGGTTTGCCATTCATCATGGTCAGAGCCAGAAATTCAACGTGACCATGACCCGCGCTTTCATGCACATCGTCGGCAATCGCATGCGCCGGATGCAGGTCGGCGACGACTTCAACCGGTTCTGCGAACGCAATCCGGACTTGCTGCGGGATGCCCGGGGGATCATCGGCCGCTATTATTCAGCCAAAGTACTCGACGATCCGGCGGCCCGGTTGACGTTCATTGAGCCCGATCTTCAGCCTCTGCCGTAGTGCGTGCCGCTCATTCGAACGGCCCCCGTTCATGCGGTCACGATCATCGGTTTGATGAATTCTTTCCGTCATACCGGTCCTTCGACACGCTCAGGACAGGCCAGGCTTCGCCCGAGCCGGTATCCAGTCCAGATGAAGTATCCCGGCCGCTGGCCGGGACGTTATTCAAGAACTGGACTCCGGCCTCCGCCGGAGTGACGTGAGTTGGTAGCGGGTTGATGTGCCTCACGCTTTGGGCCTCATCTCTGTCGGGGGACAAGAGTGGGCAGGGGAATGGCGCTCA
>DASSRV010000237.1:0-3094 GCA_035701605.1 Gammaproteobacteria bacterium | reverse complement strand
CTGCTGCAACATCCGTTCTACGACCGCGTGGTGCCCGTGATCCTCGGCGAGCACGTCACGCTCGATGCTGGCACGGGCGCGGTGCATACCGCGCCCGGTCACGGCCAGGAAGACTTTGCGGTCGGCGCGAAATACGGCCTGCCGGTGGACAATCCGGTGGACAGCCGCGGCGTGTTCGTGCCCGGCACGCCGCTGTTTGCCGGCGAATTCGTGTTCAAGGCCAATGCACACATCATTGAAGTGCTGCGCGAGCGCGGCATGTTGCTGCATTCCGCGCCGTTCCGGCACAGTTACCCGCATTGCTGGCGTCACAAGTCGCCGGTGATCTTCCGCGCCACGCCGCAGTGGTTCATCGGCATGGAGCAGGCCGGGTTGCGGCGCGACGCGCTGGAGGAAATCCGCCGGGTACGGTTCACGCCGGCCTGGGGCGAGAGCCGCATCGAGGGCATGGTGGCAAACCGCCCGGACTGGTGCATCTCGCGCCAGCGCACCTGGGGCGTGCCGATCGCCTTGTTCACGCACCGTCACACCGGTGAGCTGCATCCGCGCAGTGTCGAGTTGCTGGAGAGCGTCGCAGAGAAAGTCGCGCACGATGGTATTGATGCCTGGTTCGGCATGGACGCGGTGGAATGGCTGGGCGCGGAAGCCACCGAGTATGAAAAAGTGCCGGACATCATGGATGTCTGGTTCGATTCCGGCATGGTGCATTACTGCGTGGGCGAACAGCGGCTCGGCATTGGCGCGCAGGAAATGGCCGACCTGTATCTCGAAGGTTCGGATCAGCATCGTGGCTGGTTCCAGTCCTCGCTGCTGACCTCGGTGGCGATGCGCGGCAAGGCGCCCTACAAGGGCGTGCTGACGCACGGCTTCACCGTGGACGAGCAGGGCCGCAAGATGTCGAAATCGGTCGGCAACGTGGTCGTGCCGCAGAAGGTGATTGATACGCTGGGCGCGGACGTGCTGCGGCTGTGGGTGGCCGCGACCGATTACAGCGGCGAGCTGTCGGTCTCCGACAACATCCTCAAGCACACCGCCGAAGCCTACCGCAAGATGCGCAACACGCTGCGTTACCTCCTGGCGAACCTGTACGACTTCGATCCCGCCCGGCATGCGTTGCCGGTGGACAGGTTGCTGGAGCTGGACCGCTGGTTGCTGGCGAAAGCGGCAGATTTGCAGACCGAAATCCGCCGCGCGTATGACGCGTACCAGTTCCACCTCATTTATCAGAAGGTTTACAACTTCTGCATCGTGGACCTGAGCAGTTTCTATCTGGATGTCATCAAGGACCGCGAATACACCACGCGCGCCGACAGCATCGCGCGCCGCTCCTGCCAGACGGCGATGTATCACGTGGCGGAAGCGATGGTGCGCTGGCTGGCGCCGATCCTGAGTTTCACCGCGGAAGAAGTCTGGCAGCATCTGCCGGGCGAGCGTGAGGCATCCGTGTTCCTCGCCACGTGGTATGAGCTGCCGGAACAAGCCGTACCGGACATGACCGTGTGGGAGACGGTGCTCACGGTGCGCGAAGCCGTGCGCCGCGAACTGGAAAAACTGCGTGTGGCGGGCGGCATCGGCTCCTCGCTGGATGCGGAAGTGGATCTGTATTGCGAGCCCGCACTGGCGACGGGTTTGCGCAGGCTCGGCGACGAACTGCGCTTCGCATTGATTACGTCTTGTGTTCGGGTGCATGACGCCGATGCGCGGCCTGCCGATGCCGTGCAGGCCGAGCAACCCGCCGGTTTGTGGTTGCGCGTGGCGGCCTCGGCGCACGGGAAATGTGCGCGCTGCTGGCATCACCGCGAGGATATTGGCCGGGATGCGGCGCATCCGGAGCTGTGTGCGCGCTGCGTGGAGAATGTCGCGGGGGCGGGTGAAGTCCGGCGCTTCGCATGAGCACGGTGCAGGCGCGTTTCGGCAAGCTGCCCTGGCTCGGTCTGTCCGTGCTGGTGCTGGCGGCGGATCAGGTCAGCAAGGCTGCCATCAGCGCGCACCTCGGTCTGTATGACAGCGTGAGCGTCTTGCCGGTGTTCAATCTGGTGCTGCTGCACAACCCCGGCGCGGCGTTCAGTTTCCTGGCCGGCCAGCCCGGCTGGCAGCGCTGGTTTTTCACGGTGCTGGCGCTCGTCATTACCGCCGGCATCGTGTTGTGGCTGTGGCGTCTGCGCGACGCAGGACGCCGCTGGCTGGCCTGCGCGCTGGCGCTGGTGGCGGGCGGCGCACTCGGCAACGTCGTGGATCGCATCCGTTTCGGTTACGTGGTGGATTTCATCCAGGTGCATTACCAGCACTGGTATTACCCGGCTTTCAACGTGGCCGATTCCGCCATCACCGTCGGTGCCATCATGCTGCTGCTGGACGGGTTCCTGCGGCAGCACCGCGCAGCCGGCGTAAAATAACCCCATGGACATTGTGCTTGCCAATCCGCGCGGTTTCTGCGCCGGCGTGGATCGCGCCATCGAGATCGTCGAGCGCGCGCTGGAACTGTTCGGTGCGCCCATTTACGTGCGTCACGAAGTGGTGCACAACCGCTACGTGGTCGAGCGACTGCGCGGACTGGGCGCGGTGTTCGTGGACGAACTGGATGAAGTGCCGGACGGCGCCATCGTCGTGTTCAGTGCGCACGGCGTTTCGAAAGCGGTGCGGGCCGAGGCCGAACGTCGCGGTCTGCGGGTCTTCGATGCTACCTGTCCGCTGGTGACCAAGGTGCATATGGAAGTCGCGCGCTATGCGCGTGACGCGCTCGATGTGGCGCTGATCGGCCATGCGGGGCATCCGGAAGTCGAAGGCACCATGGGCCAGTTCGACACCGCTCACGGTGGCGCGATTCATCTGGTGCAGACGCCGGAAGACGTTGCGGCGCTGAACGTGAAAGACCCGCGCCGCGTGGCCTTTGTGACGCAAACCACGCTGTCCATGGACGATACCGCGCGCATCATCGCCGCGCTGCGTGCGCGTTTTCCGGACATGGCGAGCCCGCGCAAGGACGACATCTGCTACGCCACGCAGAACCGCCAGGATGCCGTCAAGAGACTCGCACGTCGCTGCGATGTGATGCTGGTAGTCGGTTCGCGCAACAGCTCCAATTCCAACCGCC
>DASSRV010000236.1:0-21087 GCA_035701605.1 Gammaproteobacteria bacterium | reverse complement strand
TGCCGGGCGACAACACCAAGATGGTGGTGAGCCTGATCAACCCGATCGCGATGGAAGACGGCCTGCGCTTCGCCATCCGCGAGGGTGGCCGCACCGTCGGCGCCGGCGTCGTCGCCAAGATTATCGAGTAACGATTCGAGGTACAGGCCAGTAGCTCAATTGGCAGAGCGGCGGGTGAGGCCGGGGATTTTGACGAAATGCCGGTGGCATTTCGGCCCGGCCGAACGCGAGGCAGGACGCCGAGCTGGCGGGCACGCCATGGATGGCTGGAACAACCGAGTTTTATAGAGTAGGCCAGTAGCTCAATTGGCAGAGCGGCGGTCTCCAAAACCGCAGGTTGGGGGTTCGATTCCCTCCTGGCCTGCCAATAGCAGCACGGCTCAACAGACACGGGTTTGACAGACACGATGAGCGACAAGCCGGAAGTCCAGGGCGGCGGACTCGACACGTTGAAATTCATCGTCGCGATCGCGCTGATCGTGGCGGGGATTGTTGCGTATTACTGGTTCAGCAGCCAGAACGAACTGCTGCGCATCGCGTATGTCGTGATCGGCCTGGTGCTGGGCCTGGCGCTCGCGTATCCGACGCGCCTCGGCCGTGCGACCTGGGGTTTCATGGTCAGCTCGCGCAACGAAGTGCGCAAGGTGGTGTGGCCGACGCGCGAGGAAACAGTCCAGACCACGCTGGCCGTGATCGTGGTGGTGCTGATTCTGGGCGTGATGATGTGGCTGCTGGACATCTTCCTGTTCTGGGCCTTGCGTGGCCTGACCGGGCAGGGAGGCTGAGCCATGACCTTGCGCTGGTATGTGGTACACGCCTATTCGGGCTTCGAGTCATCGGTGAAGCGTTCGCTGGCGGAGCGCGTCAAGCGCAGCGGGCTGGCCGAAAAGTTCGGCGACATCCTGGTGCCCACCGAGGAAGTGGTGGAGATGCGCGAGGGTCAGAAGCGGCGCAGTGAACGCAAGTTCTTTCCCGGCTACGTGCTGGTGCAGATGGAGCTGGACGACGAGACCTGGCACCTGGTGAAAAGTGTGCCGAAGGTCATGGGTTTCATCGGCGGCACTCCGGACAAGCCGGCGCCGATCACCGACAAGGAAGCCAACGCAATCCTGCAACGCGTGCAGGAAGGCGTGGAGAAGCCGCGGCCGAAGGTGCTGTTCGAGCCGGGCGAGGTGGTGCGTGTCACCGACGGGCCGTTCAACGATTTCAACGGCGTGGTCGAGGAAGTGAATTACGAAAAGAACCGGTTGCGGGTCGCGGTGCTGATTTTCGGCCGCTCCACACCGGTGGAACTCGAGTTCAGTCAGGTCGAGAAGTCTTGATTTAAGGCGGGCGGCATCGGAATGCCGCCCTTGATTCAATGCAGGGAATGCGGGGAGCCTGACAACAGGCGTCAATACCCACGAGGAGAGCAACATGGCAAAGAAAATCCAGGCATTCATCAAACTGCAGATCCCTGCAGGCCAGGCCAATCCGAGTCCGCCGGTCGGACCGGCGCTCGGTCAGCAGGGCGTCAACATCATGGAGTTCTGCAAGGCGTTCAACGCCCAGACGCAGAAGCTCGAAGCGGGTCTGCCGACGCCGGTGGTGATCACGGTTTACAACGACCGCAGCTTCACGTTCATCACCAAGACGCCGCCGGCCGCGGTGCTGATCCGCAAGGCCATTGGTCTGGACAAGGGCAGCGCGACGCCCAACACCAACAAGGTCGGCAAGATCAGCCGCAAACAGCTCGAAGAGATCGCCAAGGTCAAGATGCCGGACATCACGGCGGCGGATCTGGATGCGGCAGTACGCACCATCGCGGGCAGCGCCCGCAGCATGGGCGTTGACGTGGAGGGTCTGTAAATGGCCAAGCTCGCAAAACGTTTGCGCGCTGCGCGCGAAAAACTCACTCCCGGCAAGTTCTACGCCGTGGACGAGGCGCTGGCGCTGATCAAGGAATGCTCGAAGGTGAAGTTCCGCGAATCCGTGGATGTCGCGGTCAACCTCGGCATTGATGCCAAGAAATCCGACCAGGTGGTGCGCGGCTCGACCGTGCTGCCGCACGGCACCGGCAAGAGCGTGCGCGTGGCGGTATTCGCGCAGGGCGCCAACGCCGAGGCCGCCAAGAAGGCCGGTGCCGACATCGTCGGTTTCGAGGACCTGGGCGAGAAGATCAAGGCCGGCGAAATGAATTTCGACGTGGTGATCGCGAGCCCCGACGCGATGCGCATCGTCGGCCAGTTGGGCCAGATCCTGGGTCCGCGCGGCCTGATGCCGAACCCGAAAGTCGGCACCGTGACGCCGGACGTGGCCGGTGCGGTGAAGAACGCCAAGGCCGGTCAGGTGCGCTACCGCGCCGACAAGGCCGGCATCGTGCACTGCACCATCGGCAAGGCCGACTTCGAGGTCAACGCGCTCAGGGAAAACCTGCATGCGTTGCTGGCCGACCTCAACAAGGTCAAGCCGGCCACGGCCAAGGGCATTTATCTGAAGAAGATCACCGTGACCTCGACCATGGGGCCGGGCATCGCGGTGGATCAGGGTTCGCTGTCGCTGTAAGCGGCGGCAGGGTTTTGATGCGGCCAGAGCAGATGTCTGGCACGTCAAAGACCGTGAGTGAAGCCGGTCATGAGGACCGGCGACTTAATGGCGGCAACGCCGGCTCACGCAGACGGTGGTATCCGATCAGGCAACTGGTTTGATCACCGTGACGCCCGTAAACGGGCAGGGTGGATGCGGAATGGATGCCGTATCCGGGTAACGGTGCAAATCAGGAGGTAAACATCCGTGCCGATGAGACTGAATGACAAGCAGGCTCTGGTTGCCGAAGTGAATGCGGTGGCGGCGAAGGCGTATTCCGCCCTGGCTGCCGAATACCGCGGACTGACCGTGGAACAGATCACCAACCTGCGCGTGAAAGCGCGTCAGGACGGGGTCTGGCTCAAGGTCGTCAAGAACACGCTGGCAAAACGAGCCGTTGCGGGTACCGAATACGAGTGCTTGCAGGATTCCCTGAGGGGACCGCTGATTCTGGCGTTCTCGAAGGAGGATCCGGGTGCAGCCGCGCGGATAGCGAAGGATTTTGCCAAGGACAACGAACAGTTCGTGGTCAAGGCGCTTGCCCTCGGTGGCAAGTTGCTGCCGGCCTCGGACCTCGAACGGCTGGCCAAGTTGCCGACCCGCGAGCAGGCGATTGCCATGCTCATGGCGGTGATGAAGGCCCCGATCGAGAAGTTCGTGCGCACCCTGGCCGAACCTCACGCCAAGCTGGTACGCACGGTAGCCGCCGTGCGCGACCAGAAGCAGGCTGCTTGATCAACCGATTCGCATAGACATTTTCAGGAGTGACGACAATGGCCGTTTCTAAAGAAGACATTCTGGAAACCATTTCCAAGATGAGCGTGATGGAAGTCGTGGATCTGATTTCCGCGATGGAAGAGAAGTTTGGCGTGTCCGCCGCTGCCGCCGTTGCGGTGGCGCCGGCCGCCGGTGGCGCGGCTGCCGCGCCGGCCGAGGAGCAGACCGAATTCACCGTGGTGCTGAAGGCCATCGGCGAGAAGAAGGTCGAAGTGATCAAGGTGGTGCGTGCCATCACCGGTCTGGGCCTGAAAGAGGCCAAGGACCTGGTGGAAGGCGCCCCGCAGAACGTCAAGGAAGGCGTTTCCAAGGACGACTCGGCCAAGTTCAAGAAGGACCTGGAAGCAGCCGGCGCGACTGTCGAGGTCAAGTAAGTTCTGGCTGTTGCAGACGACATAGCGGGCATGATGTCCCGCTAACGGGTCGGGCTGGTGGCGCAAGCCACCGGCCTTTTCCCGCTTTTTATGTATTTGTGCCGGTCCGGGTGATCCAGGGTGGATGCGCCGGGCCGTGAATTTCAACTGAACCGCCGCCGCCCGGGCACAGTGTCGAGGTAATTCCGATGGCCTACTCATTCACCGAAAAGAAGCGTATCCGCAAGGATTTTGGCAAGCGTTCGAGCGTGCTCGATGTGCCCTACCTTCTGGCCATCCAGCTCGAATCCTATCGCCAGTTCCTGCAGGAAGACAAGACGCCCGGCAGTCGCGCCGAGCACGGCCTGCACGCGGCCTTCAAGTCGGTGTTTCCGATCACGAGCTACAGCGGCAATGCCGCGCTCGAATATGTCGAGTACAAACTCGGCGAACCGGCGTTCGATGTCAAGGAGTGCATCGTGCGCGGCCAAACCTATGCCGCACCGTTGCGCGTGCTGGTGCGCCTTGCGCTGTACGACAAGGACGTGCCGGCGGCTAACCGCAAGCCGAAGGAAGTGAAGGAGCAGGAAGTGTACATGGGCGAACTGCCGCTCATGACCGAGAACGGCACCTTCGTCATCAACGGCACCGAGCGCGTGATCGTGTCGCAGTTGCACCGTTCGCCGGGCGTGTTCTTCGATCACGACAAGGGCAAGACCCACAGTTCCGGCAAACTGCTGTTCTCCGCGCGCGTGATTCCCTACCGCGGTTCGTGGCTGGATTTCGAATTCGATCCCAAGGATTGCCTGTTCGTGCGCATTGACCGGCGCCGCAAGCTGCCGGCCACCATCCTGTTGCGTGCCTTGGGTTACGACGACGAGCAGATGCTGAAGCTGTTCTTCGAGACCAACACGTTCCATCTCGGCAAGGACGAGATCACGCTGGACCTGGTGCCCGAGCGGCTGCGCGGCGAGACCGCCGGCTTCGAGATCAAGATCCGGAGCAAGGTGCTGGTCGAGGAAGGCCGTCGCATCACCGCGCGCCATATCCGCGAACTGGAAAAGGCCGAACTCAAGAGCCTGGTGGTGCCGGGCGAATACCTGGTCGGCAAGACCCTGGCGCACGACGTGGTGCAGATTCCCACCGGCGAACTGCTGGCCAAGGCCAACGAGGAGCTGACCGCCGCCAAGGTGGAAGAGCTGATTGCGGCAGGCGTGAAGGAAATCCGCACGATCTACACCAACGACCTCGACAAGGGACCGTACATTTCCAGCACGCTGCGCGTGGACAACGCCAAGACGCCGCTCGAGGCGATGGTGGAAATCTACCGCATGATGCGTCCCGGCGAGCCGCCCACCAAGGACGCGGCCGAGACCCTGTTCCACAACCTGTTCTTCACCACCGAGCGCTACGACCTCTCGGCCGTGGGCCGCATGAAGTTCAACCGGCGCGTGGGCCGCAACGAGATCACCGGACCGGGCGTGCTGTACGACGGCAGGTATTTCGGGTCGCGTGACGACGAGGCCGCGAAGAAGCTGGTGGCGGAACTGGGTGAGAGCTCCGACATCGTGGACGTGATGAAGGTCCTGATTGATATCCGCAACGGCAACGGCACGGTGGACGACATTGACCACCTCGGTAACCGTCGCGTGCGCAGCGTGGGCGAAATGGCGGAGAACGTGTTCCGTGTCGGCCTGGTGCGCGTCGAGCGCGCGGTCAAGGAACGTCTGGCGCTGGCCGAGTCCGAAGGGCTGATGCCGCAGGAAATCATCAACGCCAAGCCGGTGTCGGCCGCGATCAAGGAGTTCTTCGGCTCCTCGCAGCTTTCGCAGTTCATGGACCAGAACAACCCCTTGTCGGAAGTCACCCACAAGCGTCGCGTCTCGGCGCTGGGGCCGGGCGGCTTGACGCGCGAGCGCGCCGGCTTCGAGGTGCGCGACGTGCACCCGACGCATTACGGCCGCGTGTGCCCGATCGAGACCCCGGAAGGCCCGAACATCGGCCTCATCAATTCGCTCTCGGTGTATGCGCGCACCAACGAGTACGGCTTCCTGGAAACGCCGTACCGGCGCGTCAAGGACGGCAAGGTCACCGACGAAATGGTGTACCTGTCCGCCATCGAGGAAGGCCAGTACGTGATCGCGCAGGCCAACGCGCACCTCGACGAGCGCGGCCGCTTCGTGGACGAACTGGTGAGCTGCCGGCATCAGAACGAATTCGGCATGTCCGCACCGGACAAGATCGAATTCATTGACGTGTCGCCGAAACAGATCGTGTCCATTGCCGCGGCGCTGATCCCGTTCCTCGAACACGACGACGCCAACCGTGCGCTCATGGGTTCCAACATGCAGCGCCAGGCGGTGCCGACGTTGCGCACCGAGAAACCCCTGGTCGGCACCGGCATCGAACGTACCGTGGCGGTGGATTCCGGCGTGGTGGTGGCCGCGCGCCGCGGCGGCGTGGTGGATTCGGTGGACGCGGGCCGCGTGGTGGTACGCGTGAACGACGAGGAAACCCAGGCCGGCGAGCCGGGCGTGGACATCTACAACCTCACCAAGTACACGCGTTCCAACCAGAACACCTGCATCAACCAGCGCCCGCTGGTGAAACCGGGTGATGCGATTGCGTGCGGCGACGCGCTGGCCGACGGTCCGTCCACTGACATGGGCGAACTGGCGCTGGGCCAGAATATGCTGGTCGCGTTCATGCCCTGGAACGGCTACAATTTCGAGGACTCGATTCTCATCTCCGAGCGCGTGGTGCAGGAAGACCGCTTCACCACCATCCACATCGAGGAGCTGACCGCGGTCGCGCGCGACACCAAGCTCGGCTCCGAGGAAATCACCAGCGACATTCCCAACGTCGGTGAAGGCGCACTCGCCAAGCTGGACGAGGCCGGCATCGCCTACATCGGCGCCGAGGTCAAGGCTGGCGACATTCTGGTCGGCAAGGTCACGCCCAAGGGCGAGACCCAGCTCACGCCGGAAGAGAAGCTGCTGCGTGCGATCTTCGGCGAGAAGGCCAGCGACGTGAAAGACACCTCGCTGCGTGTACCGCCGGGTATGGACGGCACCGTGATTGACGTGCGTGTGTTCACGCGCGACGGCGTGGACAAGGACGTGCGCGCGCTGTCCATCGAGAAATCGGAACTGGAGAAGGTGCGCAAGGACCTGAACGACCAGCGCCGCATTCTTGAAGACGACATTTTCCAGCGCGTCGAGAAGATGCTCACCGGCAAGGTCGCGGAAGGCGGTCCCAAGGGACTCAAGGCCGGCGCCAAGGTCACCAAGGGTTACCTTGAGGAACTGCCGCGCGAGAAGTGGTTCGAGATCCGCCTCAAGAACGAGGAAGCCAACGAGCAGTTGGAGAAGGTCGCAGCCGCGCTCAAGGCGCAGCACCACGAGTTCGAGCGTCGCTTCGAAGAGAAGAAACGCAAGATCACCGCGGGCGACGACTTGGCGCCCGGCGTTATCAAGATGGTCAAGGTGTACCTGGCGGTGAAACGCCGCGTGCAGCCGGGCGACAAGATGGCGGGCCGTCACGGCAACAAGGGCGTGATCTCCATGATCGTGCCGGTCGAGGACATGCCCTATGCCGCGGACGGCACCCCGGTGGACGTGGTGCTGAATCCGCTCGGCGTGCCTTCGCGCATGAACATCGGCCAGATCCTCGAAACCCACCTCGGTTGGGCGGCGAAAGGCGTGGGCCACAAGATCGGCCGCATGCTGGACCAGCACGCCAAGATAGAGGAACTGCGCCGTTTCCTGGACCAGGTGTACAACAAGTCCGGCGGCCGCAAGGCGGACCTGGCCTCGCTCAACGACGACGAGGTGACGGCACTGGCCGGCAACCTGCGCAGCGGCGTGCCGACGGCGACGCCGGTGTTCGACGGCGCGACCGAGGACGAGATCAAGCACCTCCTGAAGCTCGCGGAGCTGCCGGAAAGCGGACAGACCACGCTGTATGACGGACGCACCGGCGAAGCCTTCGAACGTCAGGTCACGGTCGGCTACATGTACATGCTGAAGCTGAATCACCTGGTGGACGACAAGATGCACGCGCGTTCCACCGGACCGTACTCGCTCGTCACCCAGCAGCCGCTGGGCGGCAAGGCGCAGTTCGGCGGTCAGCGCTTCGGCGAAATGGAAGTGTGGGCGCTGGAAGCCTACGGCGCGGCCTACACCCTGCAGGAAATGCTCACGGTCAAATCCGACGACACCATCGGCCGCACCAAGATGTACAAGAACATCGTGGACGGCGAGCACCGCATGGAGGCCGGCATGCCGGAGTCGTTCAACGTATTGGTCAAGGAAATTCGTTCGTTGGCGATCAACATGGAACTGGAGCAGGACTGACAAACCCCGGAGTTTTCAGTCGTGTTGGAGCCAGTTAACTGAACGGTGAATGAAATGAAAGATCTTCTGAAATTGTTGAAGCAGCAGGGCCAGGTCGAGGATTTCGATGCCATCCGCATCGGACTCGCTTCACCGGAGATGATCCGCTCGTGGTCGTTCGGCGAGGTCAAGAAGCCGGAAACCATCAATTACCGCACCTTCAAGCCGGAACGTGACGGCCTGTTCTGCGCCAAGATCTTCGGCCCGGTCAAGGACTACGAGTGCCTGTGCGGCAAGTACAAGCGCCTGAAGCACCGCGGCGTGATCTGCGAGAAGTGCGGCGTGGAAGTCACGGTCGCCAAGGTGCGTCGCGAGCGCATGGGCCACATCGAACTGGCCAGCCCGACCGCGCACATCTGGTTCCTGAAGTCGCTGCCGAGCCGCATCGGCCTGATGCTGGACATGACGTTGCGCGAGATCGAGCGCGTGCTGTATTTCGAGGCTTTCGTGGTGATTGATCCGGGCATGACGCCGCTGGAGCGCGGCCAGTTGCTGTCCGACGAATCCTACCTCGAAGCCATCGAGGAGCACGGCGACGATTTCGATGCGCGCATGGGCGCGGAGGCGATCTTCGAGCTGCTGAAATCCATCAACCTCGAAGCCGAGATCGCCAAGCTGCGCGGCGACATCGGCGACACCAATTCCGAATCCAAGATCAAGCGCCTCGCCAAGCGCCTGAAACTGATGGAGGCGTTCCACGAATCCGGCAACAAGCCGGAGTGGATGGTGATGACGGTGCTGCCGGTACTGCCGCCGGACCTGCGTCCGCTGGTGCCGCTGGACGGCGGCCGCTTTGCGACCTCCGATCTCAATGACCTGTACCGCCGCGTCATCAACCGCAACAACCGTTTGAAGCGGTTGCTGGAACTGAACGCGCCGGACATCATCGTGCGCAACGAAAAGCGCATGCTGCAGGAATCCGTGGACGCACTGCTGGACAACGGTCGTCGCGGCCGCGCCATCACCGGTTCCAACAAGCGCCCGCTGAAATCGCTGGCCGACATGATCAAGGGCAAGCAGGGCCGCTTCCGCCAGAACCTGCTCGGCAAGCGCGTGGACTACTCCGGCCGCTCCGTGATCGTGGTGGGTCCGAAACTCAAGTTGCACCAGTGCGGCCTGCCCAAGAAGATGGCGCTGGAACTGTTCAAGCCGTTCATCTTCAGCAAGCTGCAACTGCGCGGCATGGCGACCACCATCAAGGCCGCCAAGAAGATGGTCGAGCGTGAAGGTCCGGAAGTCTGGGACATCCTGGAAGAGGTGATCCGCGAACATCCGGTCATGCTGAACCGCGCGCCCACCCTGCACCGCCTCGGCATCCAGGCGTTCGAGCCGGTGCTGATCGAGGGCAAGGCCATCCAGTTGCATCCCCTGGTGTGCACCGCGTTCAACGCTGACTTCGACGGCGACCAGATGGCCGTGCACGTACCGCTGTCGCTGGAAGCGCAGCTCGAAGCGCGCGCGCTGATGATGTCGTCCAACAACATCCTGTCGCCGGCCAACGGCGAACCCATCATCGTGCCGTCGCAGGACGTGGTGCTGGGCTTGTATTACATGACGCGCGAGCGCATCAACGCGCGCGGCGAGGGCATGCTGTTCTCCGACGTGGCGGAAGTGCACCGCGCCTGGGAGAACCGGCTGGTGGACCTGCAAGCACGCGTCAAGGTGCGGCTCACGGACCATCCGCTGAACGAGGCCGGTGAGCCGGAAGCCCGTACGC
Organism: Gammaproteobacteria bacterium; assembly: GCA_035701605.1. Taxonomy (GTDB): domain Bacteria; phylum Pseudomonadota; class Gammaproteobacteria; order Natronospirales; family REEB76; genus DASSKW01. The sequence continues at coordinate 11,281 of DASSRV010000236.1, read as the reverse complement.
GACTGGTGGACACCACCGTGGGCCGTGCGTTGCTGTCGGAAATCCTGCCCCGGGGTCTGGCCTTCGAGCTGGTCAACCGCGACATGAGCAAGAAGGCGATTTCCAGTCTCATCAACACCTGCTATCGCCGCGTGGGCCTGAAGGAAACCGTGGTGTTCGCGGACCAGATCATGTACACGGGTTTCTCCTACGCCACCCGCGCCGGTGTGTCCATCGGCGTCAACGACATGGTGGTGCCGGACCAGAAAGAACGGATTCTGGCCGCCGCCGAAGGCGAAGTGAAGGAAATCGAGGACCAGTACGCCTCCGGTCTGGTGACCAACGGCGAGCGTTACAACAAGGTGGTGGACATCTGGTCGCGCACCAACGAGCAGGTGGCGAAGGCCATGATGGACAAGCTCGGCAGCGAGGAAGTCACCGACCGCAGCGGTGGCAAGCAGCGTCAGGCTTCCTTCAATTCGATTTACATGATGGCCGACTCCGGCGCGCGTGGCTCGGCCGCGCAGATCCGCCAGCTCGCCGGCATGCGCGGACTCATGGCGAAGCCGGACGGCTCCATCATCGAGACGCCGATCACGGCGAACTTCCGTGAAGGCCTGAACGTGTTGCAGTACTTCATTTCCACGCACGGCGCGCGCAAGGGTCTGGCCGACACCGCGCTCAAGACCGCGAACTCCGGTTACCTGACCCGCCGTCTGGTGGACGTGGCGCAGGACCTGGTGGTCACGGAAGTGGATTGCGGCACGCACGAGGGCCTCAGCATGAAGCCCATCGTCGAGGGCGGCGACGTGGTCGAGCCCCTGCGCGAGCGCGTGTTGGGCCGGGTGCTGGCCGAGCCGGTGCTGAAACCCGGCAGCAAGCAGGTGCTGATGGAAGCCGGCGAGCTCCTGAACGAACACCGGGTCGAGAAGCTGGAAGAAATGGGCGTGGACCAGGTCAAGGTGCGCAGCCCGATCACCTGTGAAACCCGCTACGGCGTGTGTGCACAGTGCTACGGCCGCGATCTGGCGCGCGGTATCCGCGTCAACATCGGCGAAGCGGTGGGCGTGATTGCAGCGCAATCCATCGGCGAGCCCGGCACCCAGCTCACCATGCGCACGTTCCACATCGGCGGCGCGGCCTCGCGGGCTGCGGCGGTGTCGAGCGTCGAAATCAAGGCGGCCGGCACGGTCAAGTTGCACAACATCAAGACCGTCAAACACGCCAAGGGCCACTGGGTCGCCGTGTCGCGCTCCGGCGAACTCGGCGTGATGGACGAATTCGGTCGCGAACGCGAACGCTACAAGATCCCCTACGGTGCGACCATCGCGGTCACCGACGGCGACAAGGTGGCGGCCGGCCAGATGGTGGCGACCTGGGATCCGCACACCCACCCGATTGTCACGGAAGTGGCGGGCACCCTGCAATTCCAGGATTTCGCCGACGGCGTGACCGTGACCCGGCAGGTGGACGAAATCACCGGCCTGTCGAGCATCGTGGTCACCGATCCCAAGATGCGCGGCACCGCCGGCAAGGACCTGCGTCCGGTCATCAAGCTCCTGGACGACAAGGGCCGCGACCTGTGCCTGGTCGGCACCGAGATTCCGGCGCACTACCAGTTGCCGCCGGGCGCCATCGTGTCGGTGGAAGACGGCGGGCGCGTGGGCGTGGGCGACGTCATCGCGCGCATCCCGATGGAATCCACCAAGACCCGCGACATCACCGGCGGTCTGCCGCGCGTGGCCGACCTGTTCGAGGCGCGCAAGCCCAAGGAACCGGCGATCCTGGCGGAGTGGTCCGGCACCGTGGGTTTCGGCAAGGACACCAAGGGCAAGCAGCGCCTGGTCATCACCGATGACGAGAACGAACAGCACGAGCTGTTGATCCCGAAGTGGCGCAACGTCAACGTGTTCGAGGGCGAGCGCGTCGAGAAGGGCGAGACCATCGCCGACGGCGAGCCCAACCCGCACGACATCCTGCGTCTGCTCGGCGTCACCGCGCTGGCGGACTACCTGGTGCGCGAAATCCAGGACGTGTACCGCCTGCAGGGCGTGAAGATCAACGACAAGCACATCGAGGTGATCATCCGCCAGATGCTGCGCAAGGTGGAAATCGCCGCCTCCGGCGAAACCCGCTTCCTGCGCGGCGAGCAGATGGACCGTTCGCGTGCCCTGGACGAGAACGAGAAGATGAACGACGACGACAAGGCCGTGGCCCTGTACGAGCCGGTGCTGCTCGGCATCACCAAGGCCTCGCTGGCCACCGAGTCGTTCATTTCCGCGGCCTCCTTCCAGGAGACCACCCGCGTCCTGACCGAAGCCTCGGTGCGGGGCCTGCGCGACGACCTGCGCGGCCTCAAGGAGAACGTGATCGTGGGCCGTCTGATCCCGGCCGGCACCGGGTACGCCTACCACGAGCAGCGTCGCCGGCAGCGTGACGAACAGTTGATTGACGCGACCGCCCAGCAGGTGGCCGAGGCCGAAGCGCTGTTCGCGACGCCCGAGCCCGCCGGCGAGGCCGAGGAGGGCGAGGCCGCCGCGGAAGGCGCGGAAGCCCGTGCCGCCCAGGGCTGAGCGGGGTCGTCTGCTTGACAGCATCCGGCCCGGTCCCTAGAATCCCCGGGCTTTGCGCAGGCCGGTTCCTACCGGCCTGCCGTTTCTTTTTTCGGGCGCCGCGATGGCGTCCATTCGGACCCTCAACCGGGTTTTAACACACGCATCGTTCCGGGAACGAGAGTGAGCCAATGGCAACAGTAAATCAGCTGGTCCGCAAACCGCGCAGCCAGAGAAAAGAGAAGACCACGGTGCCGGCGCTGGGCGGCAGCCCGCAACGGCGCGGCGTGTGCACGCGCGTTTACACCACCACGCCCAAGAAGCCGAACTCGGCACTGCGCAAGGTGGCGAAAGTGCGCCTCACCAACGGCTTCGAGGTCATCAGCTACATCGGCGGTGAAGGCCACAACCTGCAGGAGCACTCGGTGGTCTTGATCCGCGGCGGCCGCGTCAAGGATCTGCCGGGCGTGCGTTACCACACCGTGCGCGGCAGTCTCGACTGTGCCGGCGTCAATGATCGCAAGCAGAGCCGTTCCAAGTACGGCGCCAAGCGTCCCAAGTCCTGATTTCAAGGTAGGCGTCCATGTCCCGTAGAAAACAAGCTGACAAGCGCACCATCCTGCCGGATCCGAAATTCGGCAGCGAGCGGCTGGCCAAGTTCGTCAACATGGTCATGAAGAGCGGCAAGAAGGCCGTGGCCGAGCGCATCGTGTACGGCGCGCTGGACCAGATCGGCGGCAAGAAGGGCGGCGACCCGGTTGAAGTGCTGGATCGCGCGCTCGACAACGTGCGCCCGATGGTGGAAGTGAAGTCCCGCCGCGTCGGCGGCGCCACCTACCAGGTGCCGGTGGAAGTGCGCGCCACGCGCCAGCAGGCGCTGGCCATGCGCTGGATCATTGATTCCGCGCGCGCCCGTACCGAGAAGTCCATGCCCTCGCGGCTCGCGGCCGAACTCATGGAGGCCGCCGAAAACCGCGGCAACGCCGTCAAAAAGCGCGAAGACGTGCACCGCATGGCCGAGGCCAACAAGGCCTTTGCGCATTACCGCTGGTAAGTTTTTCAGAACCGTATCGAGTCAAAGGATTCCGTCGTGCCCCGTACCACTCCCATCGAGCGCTATCGCAACATCGGCATCATGGCCCACATTGATGCCGGCAAGACCACCACGACGGAGCGCATCCTGTTCTACACCGGCGTTTCGCACAAGATCGGCGAAGTGCACGATGGCGCGGCCGTCATGGACTGGATGGAACAGGAGCAGGAACGCGGCATCACCATCACGTCCGCCGCCACCACCTGTTTCTGGAAAGGCATGGACCAGAGTTTCCAGGAACACCGCATCAACATCATTGACACGCCCGGCCACGTGGATTTCACCATCGAGGTGGAGCGTTCCTTGCGCGTGCTGGACGGTGCCTGCGCGGTGTTCTGCGCGGTCGGCGGCGTCGAGCCGCAGTCGGAAACCGTGTGGCGCCAGGCCACCAAGTACAAGGTGCCGCGCTTGGCGTTCGTCAACAAGATGGACCGTGCCGGCGCGAATTTTTTCCGCGTCGTGAAACAGCTCAAGGATCGCCTGGCCGCCAACCCGATTCCGATCGAGATTCCGATCGGCGCCGAAGAGAACTTCAAGGGCGTGGTGGACCTGGTCAAGATGAAGGCCATCTACTGGGACGATTCCACCCAGGGCATGAAGTTCGAGGAAAAGGAAATTCCCGCCGAGCTCATGGAGCAGGCGAAGGAATGGCGCGAGAAGATGGTCGAGGCCGCGGCCGAGTCCTCCGAGGAACTGATGAACAAGTACCTCGAGGAAGGCGACCTGAGTGCCGAGGAAGTGCACCGCGGTTTGCGTGCGCGCACCGTGGCAAACGAGATCGTGCCGATGCTGTGCGGCTCCGCGTTCAAGAACAAGGGCGTGCAGATGATGCTGGACGCCGTGGTCTATTACCTGCCCTCGCCGGTGGACGTGCCGGCGGTGCGCGGCAACCTGGACGACAAGGACGGCACCCCGGCCGAGCGTCATCCGAGCGACGACGAGCCGTTCTCGGCGCTCGCGTTCAAGATCATGACCGATCCCTTCGTCGGCACGCTGACCTTCTTCCGCGCCTATTCCGGCGTGGTCAATTCCGGCGACACCGTGTACAACCCGGTGAAATCCCGGAAAGAACGCATCGGCCGCATCCTGCAGATGCACGCCAACGACCGCAAGGAAATCAAGGAAGTGCGCGCCGGCGACATCGCCGCGGCCGTGGGCCTGAAGGACGTCACCACCGGCGACACGCTGTCGGATCCGGACAAGGTCATCATTCTCGAAAAGATGGAATTCCCGGAACCGGTGATCTCGGTGGCGGTGGAACCGAAGACCAAGGTGGACCAGGAAAAGATGGGCATTGCGCTGCAGAAGCTGGCGCAGGAAGACCCGTCGTTCCGCGTGCGTACGGACGAGGAATCCGGCCAGACCATCATCTCCGGCATGGGCGAGCTGCACCTTGAAATCATCGTGGACCGCATGAAGCGCGAGTTCAAGGTCGAGGCCAACGTCGGCAAGCCGCAGGTCGCGTACCGCGAAACCATCCGCGCCAGCGTCGAGTCGGAAGGCAAGTTCGTGCGCCAGTCCGGCGGCCGCGGCCAGTACGGTCACGTCTGGCTCAAGATCGAGCCGCAGGAAGCCGGCAAGGGTTACGAGTTCGTCAACGGCATCGTGGGCGGCGTGGTGCCGCGCGAATACGTGCCGGCGGTGGACAAGGGCATCCAGGAGCAGATGAAGAACGGCATCCTCGCCGGTTATCCGGTGGTGGACGTCAAGGTCACGCTCTACGACGGTTCCTACCACGACGTGGACTCCAACGAAATGGCGTTCAAGATCGCGGGTTCGATGGGTTTCAAGGAAGGCTGCAAGAAGGCCCGTCCCGTGCTGCTCGAACCGATCATGAAAGTGGAAGTGGTGACGCCGGAAGATTTCATGGGCGACATCATCGGCGACCTCAACCGTCGCCGCGGCATCGTGCAGGGCACCGAGGACGCGCCGGCCGGCAAGATCGTGCGCGCGGAAGTGCCGCTGGCCGAGATGTTCGGCTACGCCACCGCCATGCGCTCGGCGACCCAGGGCCGTGCCACGTATTCGATGGAATTCGAGAAGTACATGGAGACCCCCGCGAACGTCGCGGAAGCGGTCATCAAGAAAGCATCCTGATCTTTGACTTCAACACGAGGTAGCAACCGTGTCCAAGGCAAAATTCGAGCGCACCAAGCCGCACGTGAATGTGGGAACGATCGGTCACGTGGACCACGGCAAGACCACCCTGACGGCGGCCTTGACCGTGACGCAGGCCAAGAAGTTCGGTGGCGAAGCCCGCGCCTACGACCAGATTGACAACGCGCCGGAAGAGAAAGCGCGCGGCATCACGATTGCGACGAGCCACGTCGAGTACGAGTCGGACAAGCGCCACTACGCCCACGTGGACTGCCCCGGCCACGCCGACTACGTCAAGAACATGATCACCGGTGCCGCCCAGATGGACGGCGCCATCCTGGTGGTGTCCGCCGCGGACGGCCCCATGCCGCAGACCCGCGAGCACATCCTCCTGGCCCGTCAGGTGGGCGTGCCCTACATCGTCGTGTACATGAACAAGGCCGACATGGTGGACGACGCCGAACTCCTGGAGCTCGTGGAAATGGAAGTGCGGGACCTCCTGTCCAGCTACCAGTTCCCCGGCGACAAGACCCCGATCGTCATCGGTTCTGCCCTGAAGGCGCTGGAAGGCGACACCTCCGACATTGGCGTGCCGAGCATCGAGAAGCTGGTGGAGGCCCTGGACAGCTACATCCCCGAGCCGCAGCGCGCCATTGACGGCGACTTCCTGATGCCGGTGGAAGACGTGTTCTCCATCTCCGGCCGCGGCACCGTCGTCACCGGCCGTGTCGAGCGCGGCATCGTCAAGGTCGGCGACGAAATCGAGATCGTCGGCATCCGCGACACCCAGAAGACCACCGTCACTGGGGTCGAGATGTTCCGCAAGCTCCTGGATCAGGGCCAGGCCGGCGACAACGTCGGCGTGCTGTTGCGCGGCACCAAGCGCGAAGAAGTCGAGCGCGGCCAGGTGCTGTGCAAACCGGGCTCCATCAAGCCGCACACCAAGTTCGAAGCCGAAGTGTACGTGCTGACCAAGGAAGAAGGCGGGCGTCACACCCCGTTTTTCAACGGCTACCGGCCGCAGTTCTACTTCCGGACCACGGACGTGACGGGCTCGGTGGACCTGCCGAAAGGCACCGAGATGGTGATGCCGGGCGACAACACCAAGATGGTGGTGAGCCTGATCAACCCGATCGCGATGGAAGACGGCCTGCGCTTCGCCATCCGCGAGGGTGGCCGCACCGTCGGCGCCGGCGTCGTCGCCAAGATTATCGAGTGAACCCCATGTCAACCCAGACCATCCGTATCCGCCTCAAGGCCTTCGACCACCGCCTGATTGACAAGTCGGCGAAGGAGATCGTGGACACCGCGCGCCGCACCGGCGCCCAGGTGAAAGGCCCGATCCCGCTGCCGGTCAAGATGGAGCGGTTCACGATCCTGGTGTCGCCGCATGCCGACAAGGATGCCCGCGACCAGTACGAGATCCGCACCCACAAGCGGCTCATGGACATCGTGGACCCGACCGACAAGACCGTGGACGCCCTGATGAAGCTGGACCTGCCGGCGGGCGTGGACGTCCAGATCAAGCTCAATTGACGGGCGCCCCCTGTTGCGGGGGGTGTGCCTGGCCGGATATAATCCCCGGCTCCCTGCGGCCCGCCGGTTAGCCCCGGCGGGCCGCGAGTTTCAAGCGGGTGCCGACCAATCGCAGTCGGCGCCTGAGAACTAGAGCGCGGCCCCGGGTCGCGACGAGGACTGGAAGATGAGTATTGGAGTTATCGGTCGCAAATGCGGCATGACTCGCGTTTTCTCCGAAAACGGCGACTCTGTTCCCGTGACCGTCATCGAGGTCGAGCCGAATCGCGTCACGCAGGTGAAAACCGCGGAGGCCGACGGCTATCGCGCCGTACAGGTCACCACCGGTACGCGCCGCGCCACCCGTGTCACCAAGGCCCTGGCCGGCCACTACGCCAAGGCCGGTACCGGCGCCGGGCGCCGTTCCGGCGAATTCCGGCTCGCCGAGGGTGAGGGCGTCGAGCTTGCGGCGGGCGCCGAGATCAAGGTGGACGTGTTCCAGGCCGGGCAGAAAGTGGACGTGACCGGCACCAGCATCGGCAAGGGCTACGCCGGCAACATCAAGCGCAACCACTTCACCATGGGCGATGCCACGCACGGCAACTCGCTGTCGCACCGCGCGCCGGGTTCCATCGGCCAGCGCCAGACGCCGGGCCGCGTGTTCCCCGGCAAGAAGATGGCCGGCCACCTCGGCAACAAGCGCCGCACCGCGATCAACCTCGAAGTCGTGCGCGTGGATGCCGAACGCAACCTGCTGCTGGTCAAGGGCGCGGTACCGGGCGCCGAGGGTGGCGACGTCATCGTGCGTCCCACCACGCGGGCTTGAAGGAGGGCGGAATGGAATTGCAGTTGCACAACAACGCCGACGCCGTGACCCTCTCGGATACGACCTTCGGACGTGAATTCAATGAAGCCCTGGTGCACCAGGTCGTGGTCGCCTTCATGGCGGGCGGCCGGGCCGGCACCAAGGCGCAGAAAACCCGCAGCCAGGTGCGCGGCGGCGGCAAGAAGCCGTGGGCGCAGAAGGGCGGCGGCCGCGCGCGCGCCGGCTCCATCCGCAGCCCGCTGTTCCGCGGCGGCGGCAAGAGCTTCGCGGCGGTGACCCGCGACCACAGCCAGAAAGTGAATCGCAAGATGTATCAGGGCGCGATGCGCGCCATCGTGTCCGAGCTGATCCGTCAGCAGCGCATGGTGGTGCTGCCTGAGTTCGCGGTGGAGGCACCCAAGACCAAGCAGCTTGCCGGCAAGCTCAAGCAACTGGGCCTCGAGAACGTGTTGATCGTCACCGAGCAGGTGGACGAGAAACTGTATCTCGCCTCCCGCAACCTGCCGAATGTGGACGTGCGCGACGTCACCGGCCTCGATCCGGTCAGCCTGATCGGCTACGAGAAGGTGCTGATGACCGTGCCCTCGATCCGCCGTCTCGAGGAGTGGCTGGCATGAACGTGAACCAGGAAAAACTCATGCAGGTGCTGCTCGGGCCGGTGGTGTCCGAGAAGGCCACGCGTGCCAGCGAAACCGCCAACCAGGTGGTGTTCCGGGTGCGTCGCGATGCCGACAAGGACCTGGTGCGGCGCGCAGTCGAGAAAATGTTCGAAGTGAAGGTCGCGGGCGTGCAGATCGTGAACGTGCGCGGCAAGCACAAGCGCTTCGGCCGCAGCAGCGGTGTGCGCAGCGACTGGAAAAAGGCCTACGTGAGCCTGGCGGAAGGCAGCCGGATCAACCTCACGGGCGAGCAGGCCTGAGCCTGAGGCGCGAGGAATAAAGCAATGTCACTGAAAAAAGCCAGACCGACTTCGCCAGGACGCCGCTTTGTGGTCAAGGTGGAAACACCGGGCCTGCACAAGGGTGAACCGTATGCGCCGTTGCTGGAGCATCAGGGCCGTCGTGGCGGACGCAACAATGCCGGCCGCATCACCACCCGTCACCAGGGCGGCGGTCACAAGCAGCATTACCGGCTGGTGGATTTCAAGCGCGACAAGGACAATGTGCCGGCGCGCGTGGAGCGTATCGAATATGATCCGAACCGCACCGCGCACATCGCGCTGGTGTTGTACAAGGATGGCGAGCGTCGCTACATCATCGCGCCGCGCGGCATCGAGCAGGGTCAGCAGATCCAGTCCGGCAGCCACGCGCCGATTAAGGCCGGCAATGCATTGCCCTTGCGCAACATCCCGATGGGCACCCAGGTGCATTGCGTCGAATTGCAGCCCGGCCGCGGTGCTCAGCTCGCACGCAGCGCCGGCAGCTCAGTGCAGCTGGTGGCGCGCGAAGGCGCCTACGCCACGGTGCGGCTGCGTTCCGGCGAGATGCGCAAGGTGCACGTGGATTGCCGCGCCACCATCGGCGAGGTCAGCAACGAGGAACACAACCTGCGTTCCTACGGCAAGGCCGGTGCGCGCCGCTGGCGCGGCATTCGTCCCACCGTGCGCGGTGTGGTGATGAACCCGATTGACCACCCGCACGGTGGCGGCGAGGGCAAGACCTCGGGCGGCCGGCATCCGGTGTCGCCGTGGGGCCAGCCCACCAAGGGTTACAAGACGCGTGTCAACAAGCGCACCGACAATATGATCGTGCGCCGCCGCAAGGCGAAGTGACTTTAAGAGGATACATACGTGCCACGTTCGATTCGCAAAGGTCCGTTCATTGATCCGCATCTGGCCGCCAAGGTCACCGCGGCGGTGGCGAGCAACAACAAGCGCCCCATCAAGACCTGGTCGCGCCGTTCGATGGTGACGCCGGAAATGGTGGGCCTGACGATTGCGGTGCACAACGGCCATCAGCACGTGCCGGTGCTGGTGAGCGAGAACATGGTCGGGCACAAGCTGGGCGAGTTCTCGCACACCCGCGTGTTCAAGGGCCACGGTGCGCGCAAGACCGTGGAAGCGCCGAAGTAAGGAGTGGTGACATGCAGGTAGCCGCAAAACACAGATTCGCACGCATCTCTCCGCAGAAGGCGCGCCTGGTTGCGGACCAGATCCGCGGCCAGCAGGCCGGGCAGGCGCTCAAGCTGCTGGAGTTCAGCCCCAAGAAGGCCGCGGTGCTGCTCAAGAAGGTGCTGGAGTCCGCCATTGCCAATGCCGAACACAACAACGGCGCTGACATTGACGAGCTCAAGGTCGCGACCGTGATGGTGGACGAAGGTCCGCACATGAAGCGCTGGATGGCGCGCGCCAAGGGCCGCGGTGCCCGGATTCTAAAACGCACGAGTCACATCACCGTGACCGTGGCCGACGAGTAAGGACGGACGCATGGGTCAGAAAGTCAATCCGGTAGGCATTCGTCTCGGTATCGCCGCGGACTGGAATTCCAAGTGGTTCGCGTCCCGCGACGCGTACGCACAGAATTTGCAGGCCGACCTCAAGGTGCGCGAGTTCCTGAAGAAGAAACTGGCGCAGGCTTCGGTGAGCCGCATCGAGATCAAACGTCCGGCCAAGAAGGCCCACATCACCATTCACACGGCGCGGCCGGGCGTGGTGATCGGCAAGAAGGGCGAGGACATTGACGCGCTGCGCAAGCAGCTCATCGGCATGATGCCGGGTACCGACGTGGACGTGGCCATCGAGGAGATCCGCAAGCCGGAACTCGACGCCTACCTCGTTGCGGAAGGCATCGCGCAGCAGCTCGAGCGCCGCATCATGTTCCGCCGCGCCATGAAGCGTGCAGTGCAGAACACCATGCGGCTCGGCGCGCTCGGCATCAAGGTGCGCGTGTCGGGGCGACTCAACGGTTCCGAAATCGCGCGCAGCGAGTGGTACCGCGAAGGCCGCGTGCCGCTGCACACCCTGCGTGCGGACATTGATTACGGCCTGGCCGAAGCCTCCACCACCTACGGCGTGATCGGCGTCAAGGTGTGGATCTTCAAGGGCGAGGTGCTGGACGCGAACGAACTGGGCGCGGTACGCGATGCGGCCGGCGACAGGAAATCCGGAGTGAAGGCAGATGCTACAGCCTAAACGTACCAAGTTCCGCAAGCAGCACAAGGGCCGCAACCGCGGTCTGGCACAGGCCGGCAACAGCGTGGCGTTCGGTGAATACGGCCTCA
>DASSRV010000235.1:0-3720 GCA_035701605.1 Gammaproteobacteria bacterium | reverse complement strand
CACGGTGCGCACAGCCTCAACCTGCGCGCGGCACTGCTGCATGTCGTGAGCGATGCGCTGGGCTCGGTGGCCGCATTGGTCGCCGGCGCCGTCATCTGGCTCACCGGCTGGCTGCCGGCGGACCCGCTGCTGTCGCTGTTGATCGGCGTGCTGATCCTGGTGTCCAGCGTGCGCCTGCTGCGCGATGCCGGGCACATGCTGCTGGAAGGCGTGCCGGCCGGACTCGAACTCGGGGAAATCGGCCGCGGCATGGCCGGCGTGGACGGCGTGACATCGGTACACGATCTGCATATCTGGTCGCTGTCTTCCAGCGAAATCGCACTGTCCGCGCACGTGGTGATTGAACATCTGGAAGATTGGCGCAGCATCCTGACGCGGCTGGAAACCTATCTGCACGATACACACCACATCTCGCACACCACGCTGCAACCGGAATCCACGGTGCTCGCGCGCGTCGCGCTCGCCGCCGTGGGCCGGAAAAAATAGCGCGTGGGCTTTGACACCCGCGCTGTTCATGGCTAGACTCCCTGTTGCCGTCAGGAAATGACGGTTTTTCACAACACATGGACCATTTCACGGGGAGATATTCATGAAGAAGATCATCGTGCCTGCCATCGTGGCAGTGGCCGCGTTTGCCTTTGCCCAGACCGCTGTGGCGAAAGATTCCGCCAAACCCATGACCGCACAGCAGAGCAAATTTGCCGGTTGTGCACACAAATCCAAGGGCCTCAAGGGCGACGCGCACAAGAAGTTCATGCACGACTGCCTCAAGGGCGACACCAAGGCCGCCCAGGCGGACATCAAGGCTGCCAAAACGGCGGACAAGACTGAAAGCAAAGCCAAGGCGGCCGACGACAAGGGCCAGAAAGGCCGCGGCTGAGTCCGTTCTCATGCAAGACACGACAGGGCGCGGTCATGCCGCGCCCTGTTTCTTTTCGCTTCGTTCAAACCCCGGCGTACAGATCATCCGTCCACCCGACCCGTACGCAGTGCCAGCGGCCACTCCACGCGTCGCGCGCTATCCGGCTTACCCCAAGCCGCGGCCAGTGCCTCGGTCAGCGCCGGTATCGGATCGCGGCCGGTTGCACGGATGCAGCGCTGCACCGCGGACCAGCTCGCGAGGTAGGCGAGCAATTGCGGCAGCGTCCAGTCCAGGCTCATGCTGATCGGCGGCATGTCCAGTTTGGCAAATGGAAAAGGCAGGCTGCGGTAGGCCTCGTCAATCAGCCGCCGTTCCGGCGGCCAGTACGGCCCGATTTCACCCTCGTAGAAGGTTGCGACGACGGCATCCACGTCCGGCGTGATGTGGCACACGCCGTAACACCAGAGCGCGATGACGGCACCGGGTTTCGCCACGCGTCGCACTTCCGCATAGAACGCCGGCAGATCGAACCAGTGCGCGGCCTGCGCCACCGTCACCAGATCCACACTGTGATCCGGAAGGCCGGCGTGTTCCGCCGGTGCAACCCGGTACGTGACACGCGCATTCGGGAACGCACTGCCGATCTGTTCCGCACTCGCATCCGTCGCAATCACCCGTGCGAAATGCGCCGCCAGCGCGACGGCCGCCTGACCGTTGCCGGTGCCGCAATCCCATGCCTGATCGTGCGCGGGAGCCAGCGTCGCAAGCTGGCTGAATAATGTTTCCGGGTAACCCGGCCGCGCCTCGGCATACGCCGCGGCATGACCGGAGAAATGATCCTTGAAATCCGCCATCCGCCCCTCAGTGAAACGGCCAGGAAAGCGTGACAGAGGGGGCCTGATGCAGGTTCACTGCAAAGACGATCCACATCGCCAGCAGCAACAAACAACTGCCGAAGTAAACCATGAACCGCTGATTGACGTGATTGTAGGTAATGTGGATCAACGAATGCACGATCCGCAGCACTGCATAACACCAGGCCAGCACCACCAGCGCGGCCGGAACCTGGTGAACGACATACGAGGAAATGCAGACGGTGTAAAAAAGCACCGGCATTTCGAACAGATTGACGAAATTCCGGCCTACCACCCGCACATCGTCCGGCACTTTTTCGGATTCGCCGACCTTGAACCAACCCGCTTTCACGCGACCGGCAAACGCGGCGCTGAAACGCTTGTAAGCGAGCCAGGACACAATCACAAAGGTCCAGAAGACCAGCACCAGCATCGGTACAAATATCAGTTCCGGTTTCATGTGAACTCCTTGCTGTCGGATGCCCGGCGGGCGGCGGTTGAAATCATGTCTCAGACGATAGCATAGGCACGCAGCGGGAAGGTTCCGAACCTTTTCACCTTGATGGGTACGGAGTGAGCCGGACGACAGCCATCGCTGGTGTCGTCCATGTTCGGCGAATCAATGCCGCCACATACAGCCCCCCCGGTCGGCCCGAAATCGGGATTCCGAATTTGTCGGAAGCTTCACCCCTTGTCACCGGGGTTTCGCAGTCATGGCAGAATTTGTGGGCTTATTGTCTTTTCAGCTAGCGGCTCGCTGCCTATACTCCGCCTATGGCCCGCACCAAGACCCCGAAAAAAGCCCCGCTTTCCCGGCCCGCCACACCGCACCGGGTGGTGATGCTCGGTTATCCCGACGCCCAGATCCTCGATATCACCGGGCCGCTGGAGGTGTTCGGCCGCAGTGGCCGCTGGCTGCGCGACAAGGGCTTCTCGCGCGGCCTCGCCTACACGACCGAGCTGGTCGCGGCCCAGGCCGGCCCGGTCACAACCTCGTCCGGAATCTGCCTGCTGGCGGAACGCAGCTATCGCCAGGTCACTCGCGCCGACACCTTGCTCATCGCCGGCGGCATCGGCTGTCACCCCGTCATGGAAGATCGGGACGTGTTGCGCTGGATCCGCCGCATGGCACCGAAAGTCACCCGCCTTGCCTCGGTCTGCACCGGCGCCCTGGTGCTGGCACGCGCGGGATTGCTGGATAACAAATCCGCCACCACCCACTGGGATTACATGGACGAACTTGCCGGCATCAGCGATTCGATCCGGGTGCAGCAGGATGCCATCTACGTGCGCGATGGCGGCATCTATACATCAGCCGGCGTGACCGCCGGCATGGACATGGCGCTCGCCATGGTGGAAAGCGATTGGGGACAACCGGCGGCGCTCGCCGTGGCCCAGGAACTGGTGATGTTCCTCAAGCGACCCGGTGGCCAGTCCCAATTCAGCAGCCATCTGGCCGCGCAGTTCAGCGCAGACGACAAGTTGCGCGAACTGCAACTGTGGGTTCTGGATCATCTCGATCAGGATCTGTCAGTAGCGCGGCTTGCTGCGAGAACCGCGATGAGTGAACGCAACTTCGCGCGCCGTTTCAGCGCCGGCGTCGGCATGACACCGGCGCAATATGTCTCGCGTGCACGGCTGGAAGCGGCCCGCCGAAAATTGGAAGAGAACAATCTGCCTATCTCCCAGGTCGCGCGGCATTGCGGTTTCGGCACCGAAGAGACCATGCGTCGCAGCTTCGCTGCGGAGCTGGGTGTATCGCCCAGCGATTACCGCAAGCGCTTCCGCAGCGCCGCCGCTTGATTCAATTCAGCCGTTATTCGATGCCTTGACCAGCACCAGCGGAGACGACTTGCCGTCCTGGGTAAACGTTCCGGTCAGTGAATTCGCGTTGTCGTCATCCACCTTGCCGGTAAACGTGGCCGGGTGACCGGGAATAGCGATACTGAAGTTCACCTGCTTGCCGTTCTGTTGCGGCGAAGCGGGCACGCCACGGACTTTTTC
>DASSRV010000234.1:0-3178 GCA_035701605.1 Gammaproteobacteria bacterium | reverse complement strand
CTGAAGAAAGTGTTTCGCACCAATGTCGCGGGTAACTACGGCCTCAAGACCTTGATGTACGGCGTGCTGATTCCGGGGCCGGACATCGGTGTGAAGGGCGCGGCCACCATGCGCGCGGTACAGGAGGCTGGGTTTGAGGTCGGCATCCACACCTGGGACCACATCCGCTGGCAGGATTTCGTGGCACGCCGCGATGCCAACTGGACTGCGCATGAATTCAATCAGGCGGTCGCGCGCTTCCGGGAGATTTTCAGTACCGCACCTGAAACCTTTGGCGCGGCCGGCTGGCAGATCAATGCGCATGTGCTGGCAATGCAGGAGCAGGCCGGCTTCACGTATGCCAGCGATACGCGCGGCACGCATCCCTTTCTGCCGCGCATGGCGGGCAGGACGTTCACGGTGCCGCAACTACCGACCACGCTGCCGACCCTGGACGAGCTGGTGGGCGTGGACGGCATCACCGTTGCCAATGTGACGGAGCATCTGCTGGCATTGACTGAAAACCCCGCGCCGGCGCGCGGTCATGTGTACACCCTGCACGCGGAACTGGAGGGCATGGCGCTCGCGCCGGTGTTCGGGAAACTCCTGTCCGGCTGGCAGGCGCAGGGGTATGAACTCGTTGCCACGCGCGATATTGCCGCCGGCCTCGACAGGCAATCGCTGCCGGTACACGACGTCGTGATGGGCGAGTTGCCGGGGCGCTCCGGCACACTCGCCTTGCAAGGCCCGGCCGTCGCCGCGCCTGCGGTATAATTCGCGCCGATTTTTCCGTGGCCCGCGCGGCCGCCCACATCGCAGAGGAACCTTCATGGCTTACCAGCACGTCAAGCTGCCGTCCGGCGGCGCCAAGATCACCATCCAGAACGGCAAGCTGAATGTGCCGGACAATGCCATTCTCGGTTATGTGGAAGGAGACGGCATCGGCGTGGACATCACGCCAGCCAGTTTAAAAATCTGGGACGCAGCTGTGGCGAAAGCCTACGGCGGCAAGCGCAAGATTCACTGGTGCGAGATTTATCTCGGTGAGAAAGCGCAGAAGCTGTACGACGGCAATTTCTTCCCAGATGAAACCCTCGCCGCCATCAAGGATCTGGTGGTGTCCATCAAGGGGCCTTTGACCACGCCGGTCGGTGGCGGGTTCCGTTCGCTGAACGTGACCCTGCGCCAGGACCTCGATCTTTACGCCTGCGTTCGACCGGTGAAGCATTATCCCGGCGTGCCGTCGCCGCTCAAGAAGCCGGAAGACGTGGATGTCGTGATCTTTCGTGAGAACACTGAAGACGTGTATGCCGGCATCGAATACCAGGCCGGCAGCGACCAGAACAAGAAGCTGGCGAAATTCCTGCGCGAGGAACTGGGCGCGAAATTCTTCGAGGATGCCGGGCTCGGCGTCAAGCCGGTGTCCGCATTTGGCTCCAAGCGGTTGGTGCGCAAGGCCATCCAGCACGCGATTGATTACGACCGCGATTCCGTGACCCTGGTGCACAAGGGCAACATCATGAAGTTCACGGAAGGTGCGTTCCGCCAGTGGGGCTATGACGTGGCGAAAGAGGAATTCGGCGCCACGCTGCTGGACGGTGGCCCGTGGATGCAGTTCAAGAATCCCAGGACCGGCAAGCAGATCGTCATCAAGGACATGATCGCCGACATCATGTTCCAGCAGATGTTGCTGCGTCCCGCGGAATATGCCGTGATTGCCACACCGAACCTGAACGGCGATTACCTGTCGGATGCGGTGGCGGCGGAAGTGGGCGGCGTGGGCATCGCGCCGGGCGCCAACATCGGCGATCACCTGGCCGTGTTCGAAGCCACGCACGGCACAGCGCCCAAGCACGCCGGCCTCGACAAGGCCAATCCCGGCTCGCTGCTGTTCTCCGGCGTGATGATGCTGGAATACATCGGCTGGCATGAAGCCGCCAACATGATCCAGCAGGCGTATGCAAAGACAGTGGCCAGCGGCATCGTGACCTACGACTTCGCACGCCAGATGACGGGCGCCAAAGAAGTCAAGACCAGCGCCTTTGCCGATGCCGTTGTCAAGAATCTGTAACACGATTGAGCCTTGACCAGAAAGAAACGGCGGCCTTGGGCCGCCGTTTCTGTTTCTCGCTTGTGATTATGCAGGCCAGATAATGTAGGTTGGGCTGACGAAGGAAGCCCAACGTCTGATCTGGTGTCATCTCCTTCGTCAGTCCAACCTGCGTGTATTTAAGCCGCTGATGGATGCAGCTTCACGAAACCGGATCAGGCGATTCCGTGAAGCTGCGCCCGCATGGGTCAGTGTTTTGCCGCGTCCGGTGATGTCCAGCGATTCAACCAGTCCAGCACGGTCTTGTGCCACTGCACGCTGTTCTGCGGTTTGGAAACCCAGTGGGTTTCATCCGGATAAGTCAGGAATTCGCTGGGGATGCCCTGTCGCTGCAAGGCGGTGAAGGCGCCCAGGCCCTGGGTCAGCGGGATGCGGTAGTCGTGTGCGCTGTGCACGACGAGCATCGGCACACGCCAGTCCTTGACGTGATCCAGCGGATTGAATTTCTCGTAATTGGCGGGATGCTGGTACTGTGTACCGCCGTTTTCGTGTTCCTCGAACCAGAGTTCTTCCGTGGCGTAATACATCATGCGGGTGTCGAATACACCGTCGTGATCCACCAGGCATTTCCAGGGCTTGTTCCAGACGCCCGCCATCCAGTAGACCATGTATCCGCCATAACTTGCACCCAGAGCGCATGCGCGCTTGCTGTCGAGGAACGGGAATTGCTTGAGCGCCGCACTCCAACCGGCTTTCAGATCATCGAGTGGTCGATCGCCCCAGTGCTGCGAGATGGCGTCGGTGAATGCCTGACCGTAACCGGTGGAGCCGTGGAAATTGATCGCCACCACTGCAAAACCCTGGCCCGCATACGTCTCCGGATTCCAGCGGTAATGGAAATCATCCGTCCATGAACCTTGTGGTCCACCGTGAATCAGGAATGCGACCGGGTATTTCCTGCCCGGTACATAACCGACCGGTTTCATCACATAACCCTGCACCGTGTCGTTGTTCCAGCCCTTGAAAGTGAAGAACTCGAAATCGGCAAACTGGATATCTTTGAGACGCGCCGCGTTGAAATGGGTGATCTGATGGAAGTTCTCACCGTGCAGGCCGGCGAGATACAGATCAGTTGGATGCTGAAAATCC
>DASSRV010000233.1:0-5831 GCA_035701605.1 Gammaproteobacteria bacterium | reverse complement strand
TTCGCATTCCTCTTCATAGGTGGAATACAGGTAGGCGGTGGTCGAGGCAAATTCGGCGGCACAGGAATCCACGCGCTTGAAGACCGGACGCACGCCGTGGCGCAACCGCAGCCTGCGTATGCCGTTTTCATCCTTGCCCGTCAGCGTCGCCAGCCGGCTGTCGGAAAACCCCTTGCGCTTGAGCGTGCGCAGTCGCGTGGCGTCGAGCGCCTTGATGCCGTCCGCCGCAATCGTTTGTTCCTCTCGCACCAGGTCCTCGATCTGCGCCAGGAACCAGGGATCAATGCGCGTGAGCCTGTCGATTTCCTCGCGTGTCAACCCGGCGCGGAACGCATCCGCCACGTACCACAAGCGTTCCGGCCCCGGCAGCCGCAGTTCCAGACGCAGCGCGTCCATGACGCCCGGCGCCTTGAAGTCCGTAATTTTCTCGTTCAAACCGTCATTGCCGGTTTCCAGCCCGCGCAACGCCTTTTGCAGGGATTCCTGGAAACTGCGGCCCATCGCCATGACCTCGCCCACGGATTTCATCTGCGTGGTGAGGCGCGGCTCGGCCTGCGGGAATTTCTCGAACGTGAAACGCGGCACCTTGGTGACCACGTAATCAATGCTGGGCTCGAAGGAAGCCGGCGTGGTGCCGCCGGTGATCTCGTTCTTCAATTCGTCCAGCGTGTAGCCGATGGCAAGCTTGGCGGCGACC
The DNA here is from genome assembly GCA_035701605.1 of Gammaproteobacteria bacterium. Taxonomy (GTDB): domain Bacteria; phylum Pseudomonadota; class Gammaproteobacteria; order Natronospirales; family REEB76; genus DASSKW01. The sequence goes on along the minus strand of DASSRV010000233.1, from coordinate 5,134 downwards.
TTGGCGATCGGGAACCCGGTGGCCTTGGACGCCAGCGCCGAGGACCGCGACACGCGCGGATTCATCTCGATGATGAGCATGCGGCCATCGGAAGGATTGATGGCGAACTGCACGTTGGAGCCGCCGGTCTCCACGCCCACCTTGCGCAGCACCGCAATCGAGGCGTCGCGCATGATCTGGTATTCCTTGTCGGTGAGCGTCTGGGCCGGCGCCACGGTAATCGAATCGCCGGTGTGTACGCCCATCGGGTCCAGGTTCTCGATCGAGCAGATGATGATGCAGTTGTCCTTGCGGTCGCGCACCACTTCCATCTCGAATTCCTTCCAGCCCAGCACCGACTCCTCGATCAGGAGTTCGTTGGTGGGTGAAAGGTCGAGGCCGAGTTCGCAGATTTCCATGAACTCGTCGCGGTTGTAGGCGATGCCGCCGCCGGAACCGCCCAGCGTGAAGGACGGCCGGATGATGGTGGGAAAGCCGATCTCGGCCTGCACCGCCAGCGCCTCGTCCATGTTGTGCGCGAGACCGGCGCGCGGCGACGCGAGCCCGATCTCCGACATGGCGCGCCGGAACAGGTCGCGGTCCTCGGCCATGTCTATCGCTTCGCGCGAGGCGCCGATCATCTCGACGCCGTATTTTTCCAGCACGCCTTCGCGCACCAGGTCCAGCGCGCAGTTGAGCGCAGTCTGCCCGCCCATGGTGGGCAACAGTGCATCCGGGCGCTCGCGCTCGATGATTTCCGCCACGGCGCGCCAGTGAATCGGCTCGATGTACACCGCGTCGGCGGTGTCCGGGTCGGTCATGATGGTGGCGGGATTGGAATTCACCAGCACCACCCGATAGCCTTCCTCGCGCAGCGCCTTGCAGGCCTGTGCACCGGAATAATCGAATTCGCAGGCCTGACCGATGACAATGGGTCCGGCGCCGATGATGAGGACACTCTTGATGTCAGTGCGCTTTGGCATGATTCGGTTTCCGGCAAAGTGAGGCCGACGGGAAAAACGCGCGCAGCCCTGAAAACGGAGCGCCCCGGGTGCGCCGCGATATTTCAAGCCTGCACATGGGACTCAGCTCGCGGTGGCAGCGCGGACGCGCGGTTGCCGCGCGCGCATGGCGCGCACGAAACGCTCGAACAGCGGTTTCATGTCATGCGGACCCGGACTCGCTTCCGGATGTCCCTGGAAACTGAAGGCTTCGCAATCGGTGCGTTCCATGCCTTGCAGCGTGCCGTCGAACAGCGAGCGATGCGTGGCGCGCAGCACCGGCGGCAGGCTGGCCTCGTCCACCGCGAAGCCGTGATTCTGGCTGGAAATCATCACCCGCCCGCTGTCGAGGTCCAGCACCGGATGGTTGGCGCCGTGATGCCCGAATTTCATCTTGACGGTCTTCGCGCCGCTCGCCAATCCCAGCAACTGATGACCGAGGCAGATGCCGAAAATGGGAATGCCGCCGGCAAGGAATTCGCGCATCCCCTCGATGGCGTACTCGCAGGCGTCCGGATCGCCGGGACCGTTGGAAAAGAACAGGCCATCCGGCGCCAGTGCCAGCACATCTTTCACACCGGTGGTGGCGGGCACCACGGTCACGCGGCAGCCATGATCCACCAGGATGCGAAGGATGTTGCGCTTGACACCGTAATCGTATGCCACCACGTGCAGGTCGCCGCGCTGCGCAGTCGCCGCGGCATTGGTCTCCAGTCGCCAGGTGCCCTCGTTCCATTCATAGGGCTTGGTCGTGGTCACCACTTTTGCGAGATCCATGCCCTTGAGACCGGGAAACGCGCGCGCCTGCTTCAAGGCTTCCGCTTCATTCGCGTCCGCGCCGGCCATGAGGCAAGCGTTCTGCGCACCCTTGCGCTGCAACAGGCGGGTCAGCTTGCGCGTATCAATGCCGGCGATGCCGACAATGCCTTCGCGTCGCAGGTACTCGTCGAGCGGGGCCTGCGAACGCCAGTTGCTGGCCGCGAGCGGCAGATCGCGGATGATGAGCCCGGCCGCCATGATCCGTTCGGATTCGCGGTCGCCGTCGTTGATGCCGGTGTTGCCGATGTGCGGATAGGTCAGCGTGACAAGCTGACGCGAATAGGACGGGTCGGTGAGGATTTCCTGGTAGCCGGTCATGGCAGTGTTGAACACCACCTCGCCGCTGCTGATTCCCGTCGCGCCAATGGAAATACCCCGGAAAATCGTACCGTCCTCGAGTGCCAGGATGGCCGGGTTTTCCAAGGGCAGCTCCTCCTCGTGCGCGCTGCGTCTGTCGGCCGGGATGCGCCGGCCAGACGGGAATCAAATTTTTGGGATTTTACCGGATAGCGGCGGCAGCGTCCACGTCCCACCTGTGTCGGCACGGGATGCGGCGCGGTCAACCGACGGAACTGCTGCTTTCTGCTACTTCCCGGCCGCCAGGCCCAGCACCTCGGCCATGCCGTACAGCCCGGCAGGCCGGCCGTGCAGCCAGCGCGCCGCGGCGAGTGCGCCACGCGCGAAGGCGGCGCGGCTTTCGGCACGGTGTGTGAGCTCGATGCGCTCGCCCGGTCCGGCGAACAACACGCTGTGGTCGCCGACAATCTCACCGGCGCGAACGGAATTGAAGCCGATGCTGCCCGCGGCACGTTCTCCGTGTTTGCCGGCGCGCCCGTACACGGCATGGGTGTCGAGTGTCACGCCGCGTCCCGCCGCCACGGCTTCGCCCAGCGCCAGCGCGGTGCCGGAAGGCGCATCTTTCTTGTGCCGGTGGTGGGCTTCGCTGATTTCGATGTCAAAGCCGTCATCCAGTGTCGCGGCCACCTGCTGCGCGAGTTGCAGCAGCAGATTGACGCCGAGGCTCATGTTGGCGGCACGCACGATAGCGATGCGGGCGCCGGCCGTCACGATGCGCCGGTTGAGCGCGGCATCCATACCGGTCACGCCGATCACCAGCGGCGTCTGCGTTTCAACGCAGGCATCCAGCAGGGTCGCGGTCGTCTCCGGCGTGGAAAAATCCACCAGCACATCCGCAGCTGCCAGCACCGCGTGCAGGTCGCTGCCGAGCACCACACCGGTTGCCGCCGCACCGACCAGTTCGCCGGCATCGCGGCCGGCCTGCGCACTGCCTTTGCGCACCAGCGCACCCGCCAGAACGAGGTCCGGTGCCGCCAGCACCGTCTCGATCAGGGCATGACCCATGCGGCCGCCCGCGCCAACAATGCCGATCTTGAGCATGAACACGCTCCAGGCTGATTCCGCACCATGATAAGACGCCGGCGCGACACGGGCCAGCAGTCGGACCCGGCGTGCTGCATGAAAAGCCTGTGCGCTCTTCCGGCCGCTGCGGTCAATCCCTCAATGTTTCAGCTTGCCGAAAAAGCTCTGCACACCGTGCAACCACGATGCCTCGCGCGGGTTGTGCCGCTTGCCGCCGGCTTGCAGGCTGTCCTGAAAGCCTTGCAGCATTTCCTTCTGCTCGCGGCTCAGGTGCACCGGCGTTTCCACCTCGATGCGGCACAGGAGATCGCCGACTGCGCCGCCGCGCACCGGCTTGACGCCCTTGCCGCGCAGTCGAAACACCTTGCCGGTCTGGGTCTCGGGCGGAATCTTGAGCGTGACGCGGCCATCCAGCGTGGGCACTTCCAGTTCACCGCCGAGCGTGGCGGTGGCGAACGACACCGGCACCTCGCAGGCGAGGTCCGCGCCGTCGCGCTGGAAAATCGGGTGGGCACGCACCGCGATCTCGACGTACAGATCGCCCGATGGTCCGCCCTGCGGTCCCGCTTCGCCTTCGCCGGCCAGACGAATGCGATCGCCCGTGTCCACGCCGGCCGGCACTTTCACCGACAGCGTCTTGCGCTCCTCGGTGCGGCCCTGACCGTGACATTTCGGGCAGGGATCGGAAATCACCGTGCCGCTGCCGTGACAGCGCGGACAGGGCTGCTGGATGGAAAAGAAACCCTGCTGCATGCGCACCTGTCCCTGACCCGCACAGGTCTGACAGGTCTGCGGCGTGCTGCCTTTCTTGGCGCCGCTGCCGTCGCACACCTCGCAACGCACCAGTGTCGGCACGCGCACCGTCACGGTATCGCCGAACACCGCCTGTTCCAGATCCAGCGCCAGTTCATAGCGCAAGTCGGCGCCGCGGTATACGCGCTGTCCGCCACGCCCACGGCGACCGCCGCCGAAAATATCGCCGAACATGTCGCCGAAGATGTCACCGAAGGCATCCGCCGCCCCGCCCGCAAAGCCGCCGGGGCCGGCGTGCGCGCCACCCTGCACGCCGGCATGGCCGAAACGGTCGTAGGCCGCGCGCTTCTGATCGTCGCTCAGGATTTCGTAGGCTTCCTTGGCTTCCTTGAAATGGCTTTCCGCATCCTTGTCGCCGGGATTGCGATCCGGATGGTATTTCATGGCCAGCCGGCGATACGCCTTCTTGATGTCGGCTTCCGCGGCGCCCTTCTTCACGCCCAGCACGTCGTAATAATCGCGTTGGCTCATGCCGATGCTACCTTTTCAATACGCCGATCCGGCACGATCCAGATGATCGCAACGAGCGCGTAGAGCGCATTCGAAATCCAGTGGTTCACAAACGCCAGTCCGATGGCAATCACATAAATGACAATGGACAACTTGCCCTTGATGTCGCGGCGTACGGCCTGCGCCAGGCGCGAATCGCGCCCGCCATTGCAGGCGATCAACGCACTCTGCAAGGGCTGCCATGTCGTAGCTGCACACAACAGCACCAGACCGTACGCGGCGCTCGGCAACGCGGCAAAATGGTTCTCGCCCATCCAGCCCGTCACGAACGGGATCAGCGACAGCCAGAACAGCAGGTGCAGGTTGGCCCACATGGCCCGGCCGTTCACGTGCTCGACGACGTGCAACAAATGATGATGATTGTTCCAGTAAAGGCCGATATAAACAAAGCTCAGCACGTACACCAGGAACACCGGTGCAATCGGCGCCAGTGCCGCCAGCGTCGCGCCATGCGGTACTTTCATCTCCAGCACCATGATGGTGATGATGACGGCCAGCACGCCGTCGCTGAACGCCTCCAACCGTCCCTTACCCATCGCTCCTCCGTTGCACTCCCCCGGAAGCGACGCGAGGTGCGCGTCGAACGCCAAGTACGGTACCGCGGCCTGATGCTGCCCAAGCTTATCGTCTGG
>DASSRV010000232.1:0-2362 GCA_035701605.1 Gammaproteobacteria bacterium | reverse complement strand
ACTCCCGGCGTGTGGCGCGGCTAGCCTATCAGGAAGCCGTTCCCGCCGTCACGTCTCAAGCTGCCGCCGGCACGCCGTGCTCGCGGGTGTCGCGGAACCGCACGTCCGGCCAGCGCTCGAGCGTCAGTTGCAGGTTGATGTGGGTTGGCGCGATGTACACCAGGCTCCCGGCATGATCCAGTGCCAGATTGTCGAACGCCTTGTTGCGGAATTCCGCCAGTTTTCGGGCATCGCCGCAATCCACCCAGCGCGCGGTCGCCACCGGCACGCTTTCGAAAATGCACTCCACGCCGTATTCGCTCTTGAGACGGAATGCCACCACGTCGAACTGCAACAAGCCGACCGCGCCCAGGATCAGCTCGTTGCCGCGCAGCGGGCGGAACAACTGCGTGGCGCCTTCCTCGCACAACTGATCCAGACCCGTGTTGAGCGCCTTGGCCTTGAGCGGGTCTTTCAGCACCGCGCGCCGGAACAGCTCCGGCGCAAAGTTCGGGATACCGGTGAATTGCAGTTCCTCGCCCTGGCTGAAGGTATCGCCGATCGCAACCGTCCCGTGATTGTGGATGCCGATGATGTCGCCGGCATAGGCTTCCGTCACCCGCTCACGCTCTGCCGCCATGAACGTCAGGGCATCCGGAATCTTGACCTCGCGACCGATGCGCACGTGACGCGCGCGCATGCCCGGCGTATAACGCCCGGAGCACAGCCGCACGAAGGCGATACGGTCGTGATGCTGCGGGTCCATGTTGGCCTGGATCTTGAACACGAAGCCGGTGAATTTGTCCTCGTTCGGCTGTACGCTGCGGCTTGCCGCGGCACGTGGCCGCGGCGCGGGCGCGTGCTCGACGAAGGTGTCGAGCAACTCGCGCACGCCGAAATTGCTGATCGCGGAACCGAAGAACACCGGCGTCAGACGGCCGGCAAGATATTCCTCGACATCGAACGCATGTGAGGCACCGCGCACCAGCTCCACCTCGGCACGGAAGGCTTCCGCATCGCTGCCGAGCAGCGCCGTGGCCGCTTCACTCGCCAGGCCGTCAATGCTGCGGGTTTCACCGAGCCGGCCCATTTTCTCGCCGGCATAGCTGTAAATGCGATCCTCCGCAAAATGGTAGATGCCCTTGAGCGCACGCCCCATGCCGATCGGCCAGGTAACCGGTGCGCAGCGGATCTTCAGCACCGACTCGACTTCATCCAGCAGCGTCATGGGATCGCGACCTTCACGATCCAGCTTGTTGATGAAGGTCATGATCGGCGTGTCGCGCAGCCGGCACACGTCCATGAGCTTGATGGTGCGTTCCTCGACACCTTTCGCGCAATCAATCACCATGAGCGCGGAATCCACCGCCGTCAGGGTGCGATAGGTGTCTTCGGAAAAATCCTCGTGGCCGGGCGTATCCAGCAGATTGACGATGCGCTCCCGGTACGGGAACTGCATCACCGAGGACGTCACTGAAATGCCGCGCTGCTGTTCCAGCGCCATCCAGTCGGAGGTCGCATGGCGCGCGGCCTTGCGTCCTTTCACCGCGCCCGCGAGCTGGATGGCGCCACCGAACAGCAACAGCTTCTCGGTCAGGGTGGTCTTGCCGGCGTCGGGGTGCGAAATGATGGCAAAGGTACGGCGGCGGCCGATGTCCTGATCAAACATGATGCGTCAGTGAAGTAATTGCAGGCCGCGCATTCTACCCGATTATGCCGCGGGTTCAGCCGAGATCCATCGCCAGAATCAGTGCGTCTTCACGGCCCTTCTCGCCGGGATAATAGGCCTTGCGCAGACCCACCTCGTTGAAACCGCGGCGCTGGTACAGGGACAGGGCCGCGGTGTTGGAAGGCCGCACTTCCAGCAGCATCTGGCTGGCGCTGCGCTCGCGCGCCAGCGCAATGAAATGCTCCAGCAACAGGCTGCCGTAGCCGCGCCCCTGCCATTCCGGCGCCACGCAGATGTTGAGCAGATGCGCTTCGCCCACCACCAGCGACATCACGCCATAGCCGGCGATGGCGCCCGAGAGTTCCATGACCCAGCAGCCATAGCCGACCCGCAGGCAATCGCGGAAGATGCCTTCGGTCCAGTGGTATTTGTACGCACGTTTCTCGATTTCGAGCACGCGGCGCACATCCGCTTCCTGCATGGGCCGGTAGAATGGCGTCGCGGGTCTGACCACTGCGCTCACGATGACGCCTCTGCAACATTTTGCCGTTCGCCCCGTTCCCGGAACGTGCGCACGGCGAACTTGAGATCCTCCCAGGCCTTGCGCTTTTCGGTGGGTGAGCGCAGGAGATAGGCCGGATGATACGTCACCACCACCGGGATACCGGCGAGGTCATGCACCTGCCCGCGCAGCTTTCCGATGGGCGTTTCGGT
>DASSRV010000231.1:0-14425 GCA_035701605.1 Gammaproteobacteria bacterium | reverse complement strand
GGCCGCGATGCGGCCCACGGCGAGAATCAACTGCGGCTTGATGAGCGCGATCTGGCGCTCCAGGAACGGGCGGCACAACCCGGCCTCTTCGGGCCTAGGATCGCGGTTCTTGGGCGGTCGGCATTTGACGATGTTGGCGATGTACGCCTGCTCGCGTTTGAGACCGATGGCCGCGAGCATGGCATTCAACAACTGCCCGGCGCGGCCCACGAACGGCTCGCCCTGGCGATCCTCGTCTGCGCCCGGCGCTTCGCCGATCACCATCCAGCGTGCGGTACGACTGCCCACGCCGAACACGGTCTGCGTGCACCCGGCGCGCAAACCACATGCGGTGCACACGCGCACCGCTTCGGTGAGCGCATCCCAGTCCATGCCGGAGATTGCCTGCTCACGCGCGAGTTGATCCGGTGCGGAAGAAACCACCGACATAACCGGCTCACTCTGCACCCTGCCGGAAGGCCGGCCATCCGCGATGCCCGCCGGCATCGCGGCCGGGGCACGGCGCACCCAGTCCACGATGCCGAGCTCATGCAGATAGCGGGCGCGGTCCTGCGACATGCGAATCAATCGGCGCGTTTCCTGCGGTGCCTGCGATACAAACGCACCAGTGCCATCAGCGGTCCGGAGCAGACGTAGCCGAAGAAACACAGGAACAGCACCTTGGGCGGACTCAGGGCCACCACGATCAGCAGCAGCGCCACCAGCACGATCACCGTGAACGGCACGCGCCCATGCAGATTGAGATCCTTGAAACTGTAATAGCCGATGCTGCTGACCATGAGCGCACCGGCCGCAACGGTCAGCACATAGGCCGGAATCAGCACCGCACTGCCGGAGACGTTGAAATCGGCGCCCAACCACACCGCACCCGCCACGATGGCCGCCGCGGCCGGACTCGGCAAACCCTGGAAATAGCGCTTGTCCACCACGCCGGTGCGCACGTTGAAGCGTGCCAGCCGGAACGCGGCGCATATCGCATAGAAGAACGCGCCCAGCCAGCCGATCTTTCCCCACAGTGGCCCGAACGCAAGCATGTCCCTGAACGCCCATTCGTACATCACCAGTGCGGGCGCCAGGCCGAACGACACCATGTCGGACAGGCTGTCGTATTCCTTGCCGAACGCGCTCTCGGTGTGGGTCAGACGCGCGATGCGACCATCCAGGCCGTCCATGAGCATGGCCACGAACACCGCAAGCGCGGCGGCCTGGAAATGTCCGGCCATGGCGGCAACGATGGCATAGAAACCCGCGAACAGGCCGCCGGTGGTGAACAGATTGGGCAACAGGTACAGGCCGCGGCGGCGCGCGCCTCCGCTTTCACCGCCGTCTTCGGGATCGAGCTCGTCCACGCCGAGTTCGGTGTCAACGTCGTGTGCGTCGTCGGGGTTCACCGGAAGCTGCATCGGCAGATTACTCCTGATGGGACGGGTACATGATGCCACGAAGCCGGTCGCGGCCGCGAATTGACCCGCGCTCAGCGGTGCATGCGCAAGCGAAGCGCGGCGCCCACCCGCTCGATCAACGCCGCGCGCGCCGTGGCACGGCCGGCCCGGATCACCGGCTTGCCGGCCGCGATCTCGTGCGCCAGTTCGGCGGCAAACTCGCCGCGCCGGATTTCATCGAGCAGGGCGCGCATGGCCGCGCGCGTCTCCGTGCCGATCACACGCGGCCCGCGCGTGTAATCGCCGAATTCCGCCGTTGCGGAAATGGATTCGCGCATGCCGGCGATGCCCCGCTGATAAATCATGTCGGCCATGAGCTTGACTTCATGCAGGCAACAAAAGTACGCAAGCTCGGGCGTGTAACCCGCTTCGGTCAGGGTCTCGAAACCGGATTCGATGAGATGCGTCAACCCGCCGCACAACACGGCCTGCTCCGCGAACAGGTCGGTTTCGGTTTCCTCTCGGAAACCGGATTCGATGATGCCGGCGCGGCCGTGGCCCTGTGCCCAGGCATAGGACAGCGCCAGCGCACGCGCGCCGCCGCTCGCATCCTGGTGTACGGCGATCAAGCCCGGCACACCGTGACCGGCGCGATACTGCTCGCGCACCTGCTCACCGATACCGTTCGGCGCCACCATCACCACATCGAGGTCGGTGCGCGGCACGATGCGCCGGTAATGGATGTTGAAGCCGTGCGCGAAGACCAGCGCCGCGCCCGGTTTGAGCGCGGGTGCCACCGTTTCGGCATACACCGCCGGCTGTACTTCGTCGGGCACCAGCATCACCACCACGTCGGCGCCCGCCACCGCATCCGCCGGGCTCGCAACGGGCAAGGCTGCCGCCTCTGCGGCGGGACGCGACGCGGACTCCGCCCGCAGTCCCACGGTCACCGCCACACCGGAATCCCGGAGATTCTGCGCCTGTGCCCGGCCCTGCGCGCCGAAACCCAGCACGGCCACCCGCCGGCCCTGAATCAGGCCGGGATCGGTGTCGGCGTCGTAAAACAGTGTGGCTGGCATGGAGCGACGGGTGCGCGCGTGGCGGGTGCCCGCTAGAATACGGGTTTTACAACACAAAATCCCCTCCCGCCATGCGTGCCTCCCGCTTTCCATTGAATACGGTCAAGGAAGTCCCGGCTGACGCGGAAACCGTCAGCCACCAGCTCATGCTGCGCGCCGGCATGATCCGCAAGCTCGCGGCCGGCATCTACACCTGGGCGCCGCTCGGGCTCAGGGTGCTGCGTCGCGTCGAAGCCGTGGTGCGCGAGGAGATGAACCGTGCCGGGGCCATCGAGATGCTGATGCCCTCGATCCAGCCGCGCGAGCTGTGGGAAGAGACCGGGCGCTGGGAGAAGTTCGGCGGCCAGTTGCTGAAGATCCGCGACCGCAAGCAGCAGGAATTCTGCTACGGCCCCACCCACGAGGAAGTCATCACCGACTTCGTGCGCGCGGAAATCAGGAGCTACCGGCAACTGCCGCTCAACCTCTACCAGATCCAGACCAAGTTCCGCGACGAGATCCGGCCGCGCTTCGGCGTGATGCGGGCACGTGAATTCGTGATGAAGGATGCCTATTCCTTCCACCTCACGCCCGAGGAACTGGCGCACGAATACCGCAACATGTACGACACCTACACACGCATCTTCACGCGCCTGGGTCTCAAATTCCGTGCCGTGCAGGCCGACACCGGTGCCATCGGCGGCAATGCCAGTCATGAATTCCACGTGCTGGCGGAATCCGGCGAAGACGCCATCGCGTTTTCCGACGCCTCCGATTACGCCGCCAATGTGGAACTGGCGGAAGCCCTGGCGCCGGCCACCCCGCGGCCAGCGCCGGCCGCAAAACTGGAACGCGTGGATACGCCGACACAGAAAACCATCGAGGCCGTGACTGCGTTTCTCAAAGTCGAACCCGAGCAGTGCATCAAGACCCTGCTGGTACGCGGCCGGAATGGGTTGGTGGCCTTGTGCCTGCGCGGCGACCACGAGCTCAATGAATCCAAGGCCGCGAAACTGCCGGAGCTGCCCGGAGAGTCCCTGCTTGCCGACGAGACGGAAATCCTTGCCGCACTCGACTGCAAGCCCGGCTTCATCGGCCCGGTGGGCCTGCCCAACAATGTGCCGGTAATCGTTGACCGTGCCGCGGCCGTGCTTGCGGATTTCGTGTGCGGCGGCAACCGCGACGGCAGTCATTACCGTGGCGCCAACTGGGAACGTGACGCGCGGCTTGCACGCATTGCGGACCTGCGCCGTGTGGTGGCCGGTGATCCTTCACCGGACGGCCGGGGCCGGCTCGGCATTGCGCGCGGCATCGAGGTCGGACACGTGTTCCAGCTCGGCCAGAAATACGCCGAAGCCATGCACGCCACGGTGCTGGACGAACAGGGCAAGGCCCGCGTGCTGCACATGGGCTGCTACGGCATCGGCGTGTCGCGCATCGTGGCCGCCGCCATCGAACAGAATCACGACGCACGCGGCATCGTCTGGCCGGCAGCACTGGCGCCGTTCGACATCGCGCTGCTGCCGCTCAACATGCAGAAATCGCCGCGTTTGCAGCAGGCGGCGGAACAGCTTTACAACGAACTGAGCGCGGCCGGCTATGCGGTGCTGCTGGACGATCGTCCGCTGCGACCCGGTCCCATGTTCGCGGACGCGGAACTGATCGGCATTCCGCACCGCGTGGTGCTTTCGGAACGCGGCCTCGACGCCGACACGCTCGAATACAAGGGCCGCTGCTATGCGGACAGCCGCGACCTGCCGCGTGCCGGTCTGCTCGAATTCCTGGCGCGGCAGCAGGTGCCCGCGACGTGACGGCGCGCTGGTCGTGCGCGCTGTTACTGGCGCTGACACTGTTGGCACCGGCCGCATCGGCTCAGAAATTCGAGACCCCCGATCCCGCCCTGGTGCAACTGGTCCGGCAGGCGGCCGGCGACAGCGCCAGCTTCAGGGACAAGTACCTCGCCCAGGTCTGGCTCATGACCATGTCGCAGCGACTGGCGCCGCTCATGCCGGACGACCGCCATCGCCTCGAACTCCTGAAAATGATCCATCAGGAAGCCGCGCGCGCCGGCGTGTCGCCGGAACTGGTGCTCGCGGTCATCGACGTGGAAAGCCGTTTCGACCGCTTTGCAATTTCCAGCGCCGGGGCACGCGGCCTGATGCAGATCATGCCGTTCTGGCTGAAGCTGATCGGCCGTCCGGACGACAACCTGTTCCATGCGCGCACCAACCTGCGCATGGGCTGCACCATCCTCAAGTACTACCTCGACAAATCCCGGGGCGATATCCGCGAAGCGCTGCAACGCTACAACGGTGCGACCAACGGCATCAATTATTCCGACAAGGTGCTGAAGGCCCTGAGCCGCAAGTGGTACTGGGATTGAGAGCGGCCGACTGATTCGGACTGGTTACCGGCCTGCGCCGGTATAGCGAAAAGCATGGCGACGTTGTTGGCCTACTGCGTCACTCCGGCGGAAGCCGGAGTCCAGTTCTTGAATGGCCTCGTCCGTAGGACGGGAACCTTTATCTGGACTGGATACCGGCTTCCGCCGGTATGACGAAATTTAGAGTGTAACGAACTCCGATGGAATATCCGGGCATTCACTTTCGGCAATCGTGACTGATTCCACCCGCGCCGCCGGCGGTCCCTGCCACAGCCAGTCACACAGCGCGCTCACTGCCTGGATCTCGCCGCAGGCCAGCACCTCGACGCGGCCGTCGGCCAGGTTTCTTGCGTACCCGGTCACGCCCAGCTCGTGCGCACGCCGGGCGGTACTGGCGCGATAGAACACGCCCTGTACGCGGCCTGATACAAAACAGCGCCTGCACACATTCATGCCGACAGCTTCCCCAAAAACAATGGGCTCCCGAAGGAGCCCATTGTCACGGTCTGATCCGAACCGCTCAGTTGCCGTCCGCCGCGGCCGGCGCACTGCTGCTGGCTGCCGCCGGGGCTGCCATGCTGGAAGCGGCCGGAGCCGGTTCAGCCATGGTGGACGCGGCCGGGGCGGGAGCCGCCATGCTCGATTCAGCCGGAGCCGGGGCTGCCGCAGGAGCACTGCTCATACTCGACATGCTGTCCAACCACGAACGGTCCTTGTTGTCGGCACTGTGATTCTGCCAGGCACCGCGGTGCTTGGCATAGTCGCTGGCCGAATCCGCCGCGGTCTTGAGCGGGTTCTTCATCACGTCGAACTGCTGCTGCGGGAAGATGGTGTCGGCATGCTTGATCTTGTCGGCATTGGCCTTGAAGATCAGCGGCCATTCGAACGGGTTGCCGTACACGTCGGACTTGCCGGCAATCTTCCACAGGCTGTCGCCGCGCACCACCGTGTAGGTCATCTTGGCGGCCTGCAATTCGGCAACCAGCGCCGACAGCGCGTCGTAGGCCGACTTGCCCTGGTTGTTGGCAATGTCGGTCTGGGCCTGATTGAGACGGTTCTGCTGATCGGCATTCAGGTTGGTGTAACCCTGTGCCTGGGCCAGCAGGCCGTTGGCATTGCTGAGGTAGCAACTGTTGATGGCGTCGCTCGCCACCTGCTTGGCCTGTGCGGCCAACTGCTGCGCCTTGGCGTCATCGCCGGCCTGCGAAGCAGCCTGCGACTGCGCCAGGAGATCCGAGGCATTGCCGGTATCCGTGCAGGGCGCCTGGGCGCCGCTGATCACGGCCTGCGCATCGTTCGTCGCCTGAGTGGTGGCGGCGCTCGGTGCCGGCGGTGGCGGCGGCGTTTTCGGTTTGGTGGCGCAACCAACGGCAACACCGGCGGTCAGCAGCACCACGGCAAGCTGTTTCACAAAATTCTTCGTCATGGTAGGTCTCCAACCTCAAGTTATTGTTCTGGCAACGGTTTCAAAGTCGCCGTGCCGGTGACTGGCCAAGTAAGTAGCCACAGGTTAGCGCCCCGCTATCTGCGGTGTCAAGCAAACAATATACCTTAACATAAGGAAAATACGGGCTTTTCAGGGCGGATTGGACTCGGGTGTCTCGAGTCCCTGGGTGATGCGCAGGGCGCTCACCGCCTCCCGGCGGGCGCTCATGGCGTTGTCACGCGCCGCCGCATAATCGCGCCGGTCCAGCGCCTGCTGGGCCGCCTGCAGGAGGCGCTTCGCCAACGACAGCTTCAAGGGCGCGTGCTCGGCGGCACCGGCACGCTCGGCCGCCGCCACCGCCTGGCGCGCATTGCTCATTTCCTGCACCGGCGCGACGGCGCAAGCCGACACCATCAGCAGCAGGGCGAAGAGCACACAGGACTTGAGCAAGGAGTTCGGCACGCGATTGTTACCGGTGACACGGCACCGTCGGGGCTTGTGCACGCTAACAGCGCCCCTTGAGGCCGTCAAGCGCCGCGCCTGCGCTATAGTGTCGCCCTGTTCACGGTTTGCATCGGGAGTTTTCCCGCGTATGAAAAAAGTCACAATCTGGCACAATCCCCGCTGCTCGAAATCAAGGGAAACGCTGGCTCTGTTGCAAAGCCGCAACATTGAGCCCGAGATTGTCGAGTACCTGGATACTCCGCCTTCGGAACTGGAGATCGAGCGCGTTCTTGCCGTACTCGGGTTGGACGCGCGCGCGCTGATGCGCACGAACGAGGCGATTTACCGGGAACAGGGTCTGGACGACCCGGACCTCGATCCGCAGACGCTGATCGAGGCAATGCACACGCATCCGATTCTGATTCAGCGCCCGGTGGTCATTGCCGAGAGCCGCGCTCGCATCGGTCGTCCGCCGGAAGCGGTGCTGGAAATCCTGTGAGCGTTGAAATTCTGGTGCTGTATTACAGCCGCCACGGCGCCACGGCCGACATGGCGCGTCAGGTGTGCCGCGGCGTGGAAAGTACCGGCGCACAGGCACGCCTGCGCACGGTGCCGAGCGTGTCCGCGGTATCGGAAGCGATCGAGGATGCCGTGCCCGCCTCGGGTCCGCCCTACGCCACGCTCGACGACCTGCGCGAATGCGATGGTCTCGCGCTTGGCAGTCCCACGCGCTTCGGCAACATGGCCGCTGCGCTCAAGTATTTTCTCGACGGCAGCGCAGAGCTGTGGCTGCCGGGCACGCTGGCCGGCAAACCGGCCGGCGTATTCACTTCCACATCCTCCCTGCACGGCGGTCAGGAAACCACGCTGCTGTCCATGATGCTGCCGCTGCTGCATCACGGCATGCTGATCGTCGGCATTCCCTACACCGAACAAGAACTGTTTGCCACCATCGATGGCGGCACGCCCTACGGCCCGAGTCATACCGCCGGTGCGCACAGCGACCGCAGACTCAGCGACGCGGAAAAGAAACTCTGTCACGCGCTGGGGGCGCGCATCGCCGACACCGCACGCCGTCTCAAGCCGACATGATGCGGATCGCGCGCAGCGGGCGAGCGCTCATCGCGTCGCTGCTGATCCTCCTGATGACATGGCTGGCGATGTGGCTGGGCGTACTGGTTGACGCTTCGCCGACGCTACGCGGCTTGTGGCTGAGTCTCGCGCTCATTCCCCTGCTGCTGGTTGCAGCCGGTGTCTGGTTCAACCTCAAGGGCGCGTATGCCTGGTGCGGTTTCGTGTCGCTCGGTTACCTGGCCCAGGGCATTGCCGTGGCCTGGACCGGTGACGCACACGCCTGGGCCGGCGCGGTGGAAATCTTCCTCAGTATGCTGCTGTTTGCCGCAGCGAGTGGCGCGCTGCGTGCGCGCCGTTCGCAACACTAGCCGCGTTTCAGCAGCGATTTCACGAATGGCAGGGTCAGGCGACGTTGCGCCGCGAGCGATGCGGTATCGAGCGCATCCAGCGTCGCGCACAGGCTGTGCATGTCGCGTTTCATGTGGTTGAGCAGGAATTGCGCGGTCTCGTCCGGCAGATCGAAGCCGCGGCGTGCGGCGCGCGCCCTGAGCACCGCAATCTTGTCCATGTCCACCAGCGGTGCGAGCTGATACACCGGGCCCCACGCCAGTCGCGAAGCCAGGTCCGGCAGCAGCCGCGGGATTGCTGCCGGGGTGCTGCGCGCCGTGGCCACAAATGCTCCCCCGCGTTCCACCAGCGCATTGAACAGGACAAACAGCGCGTGCTGCCAGGCTTCGATGCCCGCACAGCGCTGCACGTCGTCCACGCACACCAGGGTGAAGCTTTCCAGATTCTCGGTCACCTGCGGATCGAGCAGCACGGCCTGCGCCATGGGCAGATAGATGGCGCGGCGTCCGCCGCCGTTGGCGGCGTGACAGGCCGCCTGCAACAGATGGGATTTGCCGCTGCCATCCGCGCCCCACAGGAACAGCGCACGCTCACCGCCCTGCTGCGCAAGCTGGCGCAGCGCGTCCACCGCGGCCTGATTGTCTCCGACATGGAAATTGCCGAACGTGGCGTGGTCCGCCAGCCGGATGGCCAGCGGCAACTGGCCGGTACCGGCAATCATGACTTGCCGTTTCCCGCGCCCTGATACAACGCGCTGCCCAGATAGCGCGCATGCGCGTGCCGCACCAGCACGGTGCCGGCCGCCGCCACCGGCAACGCCAGCAGCACTCCCGCAAAGCCGAACAACTGCCCGCCGACCAGAATCGCAAAAATCACCAGCACCGGATGCAGGCCGATACGTTCGCCCACCAGACGCGGCGTCAACACGAGGCTTTCCATGAGCTGGCCGATGCCGAACACGACCAGCACTTCCACCGGCAACCACCAGCCGCGCGCCTGTATCAATGCGGACAGGAGTGCCAGCACGATGCCGGTGGTCACGCCCAGATAGGGGACGAAACTGAGCAGGCCCGCGATCACGCCGATGGCGACGGCATTGTCCAGCCCGATGAGCGACAGGCCCACGGTATAAATGATCGCCAGGCCGATCATCACCGCAAATTGGCCGCGAAGGAATGCACCCAGCATGATGTCGCAATCGCGCGCCAGACGCCCCACGCGCTCGTGTCGGTCCCGCGGCACCAACGCCGCGATGCGCGCCACCAGCGAATCCCAGTCGCGCAGCAGATAGAAGGTCACCACCGGAATCAGGATCAGGTTCAGGAAGAATGCGAACACCGCGCCGCCGGAGCGCGACACGGACAGCAGCGCATTGCCGGCGAGCTTGCCGGCCGACAGGAAGTTTTCGCTCAGAAAACCGGCCAGGTTGCCCGGCGCCAGGGTGCCGAGGTTCAGTCCAAGGTGCGCGTTCAGCCACGGCAGTGCCTGCTGCTGGAACCAGACCAGTGCCTCGGGCATGTGCGCAAACAGTACCGCGAGTTCGCGCGTCACCATCGGCACGATCAGCAGCAACAACAGCAGCAGTGCCAGGATCGTGAGACAGAACACCACCAGCACCGCCACGCTGCGCGACAGCTTCAGCCGTTGCAGGCGATCCACCAGAGGGTCGCCCAGATAGGCGAGGATGGCGCTGACGATGAAGGGCGTCAGGATCGGACGCAGCAGGTAAATGGCGAGCACCACGAATACGGCACCCACCAGAACCCAGATTTTCTGTGTGGTGTTCATGGTGTCATGGTGTCATGGTGTCATGGTACGTACTGGAAATGCAGTGCCGGTGTCACCGCAGATACAGGCGCAGAGAATGAGCCGGCTGCTGGCGCCGGCGTTGCCGCGGAGACCGGTTTCAGCAGATCCCCGAGCGTGATGGCCTGCGCGAGGTTCTCCACGCTGCCGCGCGTGTCAACGCTGAACTGCACCGTACCGGCGTGCACCTCTCGCACCTGCACGGATTTCACCGGTGTCAGCCCGCCAAGGTAGTTCAGTACCCTGGCATAGGCATCCACACTGGTGAGCCCCTGCACCTCGACCGCCACGTCGTCCACACCCTGTGCGGTCGCTGCGATTGCGTATTGCCGTGCGTAATTGTCGGCCGCGGCGAGCACGCCCTCGCTGGCGATGCCGGCCAGATCGCCGGCCGAGCCGGTCCAGGATTGCACCACCGTACCGGTATTCAACTGCCAGCGCACGGCATATTGCCCGGCACTCACCAGGTATATGTTGCCGATCAGAATGGCATCGGGATGGTAGCGCGCCGAAGCCTGCTGGATGACCGTGGTGTTGTCGGTCCACAGGTCCGTGAACGCGATGGCCTGCTGGTCGCGCGCATCCATGGCGGGAAAAATCAGCGGTACGCCGCGCTGGGCCGCCGCCGCATTCACGGCCTGCGCCACCGCGGGCGTGCTGGTGGCGGACAACACACTGCGCGTCGCGCCATCCTGCAAGGCCAGCCACACCAGTGTGGCGGGGCGCTCGCGCCCCCATACCGGCTCGCCGACGGCACGCAAGGCCTGATCCACCGCATCGGCATCGAATTTGGCATGCAGCACCAGACCGGTTCCGGCAATCGCAAGCGCGCCGTTGCGCGTCAGGTCGAAATACGTCACCCCGCTGGCGGGCGCGCCACCGTCCTGGTCCTGGGTCTGCGCGTAGTGATATTGCTGCAACAGGCGATTCGGATCCTTGATGAGTTGGGCCAGCGCGGGCACGCCACCCACACTGCGCTCCCCGGTGACTTTCACCAGCACCGCCGCGAGCGCCTGCTGCAGGGCAATCTCGCGTGCCGCGGCGCTCTGGTCCGGTACCGGCACACTGGCCTCATACAGGCCGTTCACGATCACGGCCCGGGCGCCGGTGGTGAATATCAGCGTCAATGCCAGCAGAAAAGCGAGCCGCTTGCGCATCCTGATGCTTGCCTCCGTTTGCACCGGGGTGATGTGATGCCGGCCCCGGCGCCGGCTCGTGTAGAATAACAGGCTTGAAGCGCCGGCCGGCGACTCTCCTTTGATTCAGCGCCAGTACACTGTCCGGGAAGCCCGCATGACCTCCAGGAAACCGCTCTCCTACCGCGATGCCGGCGTGGACATAGACGCGGGCGACGCCCTGATTGAGCGCATCACGCCCGCGGCAAAGCGCACCCGCCGTCCGGAAGTGCTGGGCGGCATCGGCGGGTTCGGCGCGCTGGTGGAAATTCCCGCCGGCTACCGCCAGCCGGTGCTGGTGTCGGGCACCGACGGTGTCGGCACCAAACTCCGGCTCGCCATTGATTCCGGCCGCCACGACAGCATCGGCATTGATCTCGTCGCCATGTGTGTCAACGACATCGTGGTATCGGGCGCCGAGCCGCTGTTCTTCCTCGATTACTACGGTACCGGCAAACTCGACGTGGACACTGCTGCGCAAGTGGTCGGCGGCATCGCGCGCGGTTGCGAATTCGCGGGCTGTGCGCTGGTCGGCGGTGAAACGGCGGAACTGCCCGGCATGTATGCGGGCGCGGATTACGATCTGGCCGGTTTCGCGGTCGGCGTGGTGGAAAAGGATCGCATCATTGACGGCAGCCTTGTCGCGGCCGGCGATGTCGTGATCGGCCTCGCCTCCTCCGGCCCGCATTCCAACGGCTACTCGCTGATCCGCAAGGTGCTCGCCGTCAGCGGCGCGGGTTTCGATCAGGCACTCGACGGCAAGGCCCTGATTGACGTGCTGCTGGCGCCGACGCGCATTTACGTCAAACCCCTGCTCGCATTGCTGCAAACCGTGCCGGTGCACGCGCTCGCACACATCACCGGCGGCGGCCTGCTGGACAACATCCCGCGCGTGATTCCCGCCGGACTCGGCGTCAGGCTCGAGCGCGGCGCCTGGCCAAAACCGGCCGTGTTCGACTGGTTGCAGAACGAAGGGGCCATTCCGGATACGGAAATGCACCGCACCTTCAACATGGGGCTGGGGATGGTGGTGTGCGTGGCGCCGGCGGATGCCGAACGCACCCTGAACTTCCTGCGTGAACAGGGCGAGCGGTGCTGGCGCGTCGGTGAAGTCGTGGCCGGCACGGAAGGCGTCAGCCTGGATTGATGCACGTGGCCGCGGCCGATTCCCTGTTGCCGGCCGTGGTGCTGATTTCCGGCGAAGGCAGCAACCTGCAAGCCATCCTCGATGCCAACCTGCGCGAACCCGTGCTTGACCTGCGTGCGGTGATTTCGAGCCGTGTCAATGCACACGGTCTGGCGCGTGCACGTGCCGCCGGCATTCCGGTGCACGCACTGCCTGCGACGCCGGACATGACGCGCACGCAATACGATGCCGAACTCGCGGCACTCATCGTGCCGCTGCAACCGGCACTGCTGATCCTGGCGGGCTTCATGCGCATCCTGTCCGCCGAATTCGTGGCGCAGTTCCACGGTCGCCTGCTCAACATCCACCCTTCGCTGCTGCCGAAATATCCCGGCCTCGACACCCATCGGCGGGCGCTCAATGCCGGCGAAACCGAACATGGTTGCAGCGTGCATTTCGTGACCGCGGCCGTGGATGGCGGCCCGGTCATCGCGCAGGCGCGTGTTCCGGTGCTGCCGGGTGATAGCCCGCAGAAACTCGGGGCGCGCGTGCAAACACGCGAACACCGGCTGTACCCGCAGATCGTGAACGCATTTGCACGCGGCCGGGTCAAACTGGAGAATGATCGGGTATGGTGGAACGGCCAGCCCCTGCTCAAACCCCGGGTCCTGGCATGGAACGAGGACCTCATCACGTGACACGCACGCCCACCCTCATCCTGATCGCCTGCGCCACGCTGCTGGTATCCGGCACAGCACGGGCCGCAACGCCGGTCATTCCGCTGTATCACGCAAGCTATGCCGTGAACCGCAACGATTTCCGCATCGGCACCGCGACGTTCTCGCTCACCCGCAACCCGGACGGCAGCTACACCTACCAGTCCGTGACCCGCGCCACGGGGCTGGCGGCGCTGTTCTTCAGTGACGTCATCACGGAAACCAGTGAATTCACGCTCAATGGCGGCCACGTGCAGGCGCAGCGTTATGCCTACACGCACTCGAACAACGACCACGACGCGCCGGAGCACATCCGCTTCGACTGGAAAACCGGCAGTGCGCAGCTTGGCGAAGGCAAGTCATCGAAAAGCGTACGCATCGCATCCGATACCTATGATCGGGCGCTGGCGCAACTGGCAATCTCACTCGATCTTGCCGCAGGCAAGCCGGCCACCAATTACACCGTGCTGGATCACGGCAAGCTTACCCATTACCGCATGCAACAGGGCAAGGACACGCAGTTGCACACACCGGACGGCAACTACCAGGTGATCGAGCTCTTGCGCAAGAACGAGAAGAAAAAACGCACCACCACCTTGTGGCTGGCACCCAAACTCGATTACCTTCCCGTCAAAATCAAGCAAACCGAACCCGGCAAGGCCACGATTACCTTGACCTTGACCAGCATCAAATTCGATATGCCATCAAGTTAATTATTCACGTAGGTTGGGCTGACGAAGGAAGCCCAACATCCCACCGTTCCCCGAAATCCTCGCTGGTGTCATTTCTGTCGCCACCCCAATCCGGAGCCAGCCATCCCCGCGCAATATAAATTCATGTAGGTTGGGCTGACGCAGGAAGCCCAACATCCAACCGTTCCCCAAAATCCCTGTCGGCGTCATTTCCGTCGCCACCCCAATCCGGAGCTAGCCATCCCCGCGCAATGTAAGCATGCAGGGTCGAATGCGGCCAATCCACGGGGCGGGCAACGAGACCGTGTTTGACCGGATTGTAGTGAATGTAATCCACGTGGCGCGCCAAATCCGTGTCGTCCCGGATCAGGTGTTCCCAATAGCGCCGCTGCCAGATGCCGCGTTCACGTTTTGCCTTGCGGCTCGGGCGGCGATATTCATCCGTTTTCAGCCGCCGCGAAAAGCCGGCCTTGAACAACGCCCAGCGCAGGGCATAATCCGCGTCACCCCCGGCAGGCGCCATACGGCATGTAGGTGATCCGGCATCACCGCCATTGCCATCAGTGTAAACGGATGGGCGCGTTTTACCCTGTCCAGGATTTGACGCAGGTCTTCGACGTGACGCACGAGGGTATCCGAGCGCCGATCGGCAAGATTGACGGTGAAGAAGTAGGTCCCGCCGGGCGCACGAACTCTTCGATAACGCATAGGGTTTCACATCCTTGTGTGACGTTGGGCTTCCTGCGTCAGCCCAACCTACGATTTCTTAATGCGACATACGACTATGAGTGTGCC
>DASSRV010000230.1:0-2788 GCA_035701605.1 Gammaproteobacteria bacterium | reverse complement strand
CTGGCGATCGGCGGGCGCGTGATTCCGTTCTTCACCGGCCGCAAGCTCAGCGGCCACGGCATGTGGGTGAACAAGTACCTGATCTGGGCGGTGAACGGCGGTGGCGCACTGGTGTTGCTGTGCGGTTTGGCGGACGCACCGGGCCTGCCGCGCGGCGGCTTGATGCTGGCGGTCGCGATCCTCGCGTTCATTCGACTGGCCGGCTGGCGCGGCTGGCGCACATGGCGCGAGCCGATGTTGTGGGTATTGCACCTCGGCTACCTGTGGCTGGCGATCGGACTTGCGGTGCGCGGACTCGCCCTCGTGGGCGTGTATGCGATGCCGGAAATCGACACCCTGCACGGCATCACCGTGGGCGCGCTGGGCACCTTGTCGCTGGGCATGATGGTGCGCGTGGCGCAAGGCCACAGCGGCGTGGCAATCCAGTCGAATCTCGCCCTGACCGTGATGTTTGCGCTGCCTACCGTCGCGGCGGCGGTACGGCTTTGCCACAACCAGCCCGGTGGCTGGGTTGGTGCCGCGATGCTGTGGTTCGCGGCCTATGCGATCTATCTGCTCGTCATCGGGCCGCTGCTGGTGCGCGGGCGCGCGGCCGGCAGCGCGCGAACCTGATGGTTTTGTTCGGCGGTTGCAACTGCCCGGCGTAACCGGGCGCAAGCACGTGGCGAATGCTCTTGCATGGACCACCCGAATCGAGGAGGCGCATCCATGTCGAGACGACTGCTTCCTTCAGCAGCCGGCACACTCGCGGTCACCTTGCTGCTGGCGTTCGCTGCAGCTTGCGCGCCCGCCGTCGGCAACAATCCGCACGCTCCTCGCGCGGCGCCGGCACCGACACTTGACGCTGCGCTCGCCGCACAACCCGGTACCGCCAAAGCGGTGCTGGCCGGCGGCTGCTTCTGGGGTTTGCAATGGGTGTTCGAGCACGTGCCGGGCGTCACCAACGTGACTTCCGGTTATTCCGGCGGTACGGCCGCCACGGCCCACTACGAGCGCGTCAGCATGGGTGGCACCGGACATGCGGAAACCGTGCAGATCGACTACGACCCGTCGAAAGCCACCTACGGCCAGTTGCTGCAGGTGTATTTCACTGCCGCCACCAACCCGACCGAATTGAACCGCCAGGGGCCGGATACCGGCACGCAATATCGCGGCGTGATCTTCTACACCAACGCCGAACAGCAAAAGATCGCACGGACCTATATCGCGCAATTGACCGCAGCGCATGTGTACACGGCACCGATCGTCACGCAGGTGGCGCCATTCAAGGCGTTCTATCCGGCCGAGGACTACCATCAGGACTACGCGCGGCGTCATCCCGAGGCGCCCTACATCGCAATCAACGATGCGCCCAAAGTCGCCACACTGCAGCGACTGCTGCCGGGCTTGTACCGCGCGCAGCCGGTAATCTGGCATGACGGCGACCCGAGTGTCATCATGGTCGACCTGCACTGAAGCCGACCATGCCGACCACGACTCCGTCCAAAACACAGCCAGCGCTCGTGCTGGACGGCACCGTCACCTGCCCGGTTTGCGGAACGTCGACCCGCGTGCGCATGCCGACCGATGCCTGCCAGTTCTTCTGGGATTGCCCGGCCTGCGGAACGCTGTTGAAACCGCATCCCGGCGACTGCTGCGTGTTCTGTTCGTACGGCGACGTCCCCTGTCCGCCGGTGCAGGCCAATCGCGGTTGCTGCAATTGACGGAAGGAAAGAGGCAAACCGTTTGACGCGTGCCATGGCATTTCCATGGTTCTCGAACCATGAAATGCGTGGAAGCCGTCCAACACGACGGCTTCGAGTTGCAGCTCAAGTGGAGCCTGGGATGGGATTGGCGCGGGCATGACGTGCCCGTGCTTTTCAATGCGCACTGGATTGCGCGAGCCTGTCCTGGGCCGGTCGAAGGATTCGGCTCAACCTGCAGGAGGAGCCAGTCCGGAGGTCGGCCGACCCCGACAGCAGCGTGCGCGAACAGGTGTCGTCATTCGGAAAATCGTTGCGAAGTCCAAACAATCGAGACGATCTTCCACTCGCCGCCGACCTGTTTAAGCTCCATTTTTTCGTGGCTGCGCAGCTCAAGCGGCTTGCCCTTGCTGGTGGCATCAATCCGGCTTTCACTTGCGACATGTGCCGTACCGTCCATTTGCATCGAGGCGCGCGAGATCAGCGTGACCCTGGCGCTTTTCAAAAACGCGATGTCTGCGCCCAGGTGATGGGCGGCGTACTCCTTGACGTTCTGGGTTTCGCCGCCTTCGCTGATTCGCGCCTCGGGTGCCAGCAACTCCAGCGCCCTGGTCCGGTCACCCTGTTGCAAGGCATCCTGAAGTGCCTGCGCCACCGCCTCGGCACCAGGCACGGCGCCTGGCTTCAACATGGATTTCGCCTGCGGGGAAGCATCACTCGCCGGCCGTGCGCTCGCCGCAGTCACGGATCCGCCAAGCATCACCGCCAGTACCGCGACCACGATGACATTGCATTTGGCATGCATTTTCACGTCGTTTTCCCTCAGAACCAGAAGCGCAAGCCCGCAACCAGGCGCGGATCGAAGGCGGGTTCACCCGAGTTGCGGGCGAAGTCTGCAGTCTGGCCGAATTTGCGTTCGAACTCCACGCCCACGTAGGGCGCGAACTGGCGGCTGAATTCGTAGCGCAGGCGCAACCCGAGGGCCGCATCCGAAAGGCCGGAACCGATGCCGCGCTGCGAATCGGAGCGGCCGTGCAGGTTCATCTCGAAGCGCGGCTGCAGGATCACCCGCGGCGTCAGCAGCAACTCGTATTCCGCTTCGAAGC
>DASSRV010000229.1:0-3743 GCA_035701605.1 Gammaproteobacteria bacterium | reverse complement strand
TCAGGACGTAGGCGTGCCCAAGCATGAGCCACCCCTTCAGGTCGTTCTGATCCGTGGTCTCGAGACGTGTAGCCAGATCCTGCACCATGTTCACGACGGCAACGCGGCTGGCCGCATCAATGCCCTCGACACCGACACGCCAATCGCCCATGCGCCAGTACAGAACGCCCGAACACAGGATCAGCAGTGCGGCAATGCCCAATCCGAGCCAGCGGTTGAACATGCCGGTACTCAGCGCCCTCCGTTCCGGACGTACGTGCAGGCGCTGCTCGGTTTCCAGATCATGCCGGGCAGACGCGTAATCTGGCTCCGCGAGCACCCCGCTTTCAAGATCGCTCGTCAGTTCGCCCATCTGCGCGTCATATACGCCCTGCCCCGTTTCGCCAGCCGACATGGAATCGGATACGGCAGACTTGCGCCAGAACGGGATCGCGATGCTGGCGGCTGCCAATGCAACCATCAAGGCCGCCAGCAGGATGAATGTCACGGCAGTTGCTCCTGTCGGCTTGCGGCATCGTCCAGCATGGCATTGCGGCGTCGCAGCACCAGCGCAACGGCCGCAAATGCAATCAGCAGGAACAGGAACGGACCGAACCACAGCAGCCAGGTGCTGGTCTGCACGGGTGGTTTGTAGAGTATGAAATTACCGTAACGGGCCACCATGTAGGCGCGGATTTCCGTTTCGGATTTTCCCGCAGCGACCAGATCATGGATGCGGCGCCGGAATTTTGCAGCCAGATCGGCATTGGAATCGGCCACGGTCTCGTCCTGGCACACCAGGCAGCGGAATTCATGGATCAACCGCTCGTAGCGCGCCTGCATGGCGGGATCGGTGAAGGGCGGCTCGCTGTCTATGGCCCAGGCAGGAAGCGCCAGGGTTGCGGTCAGTAGCGCACAGAGCAACACGTGAAACGGTTTCATGCGCCTTCCTGCTCCAGTGCGCGAACGCGCGGCAGCAGGTCGTGCTCCACGAGGTCCGGCGTAAGCGGACCAATGTACTTGTGCCGGATTACGCCGTGCCGGTCGAGCAGGAAAGTCTCGGGTGCGCCGTACACTCCCCAGTTGATGGTGGCGCTGCCATCCGGATCAAATCCCACGGCGGTGTACGGGTCGCCTTCCCTTTTGAGCCAATCGAGTGCCGCCGGACGCTGGTCGTTGTAGTCAAAGCCGTAAATCGGCACGACATCACGCTTGGCCAATTGCATCAGGGTTTCGTGCTCGTCGCGACACGCCACGCACCAGGTTCCCCAGACATTCAACAGCACAACTCTACCCTTGAAGTCATCGAGGGTGAGCTGGCGCTGTGGCTCACGCAGACGTGGCAGCGAGAAAGCCGGAGCCTGTTTGCCGATCAGCGGCGAAGGAACCAGCTTCGGATTCAGGAACAGGCCGCGCGTGAACAGTGCCAGGAGCGCGAGCAGCACCAACACCGGCAACGCATAATACAGATAACGCAGTTTCATCCGCGCTACTCCGTTACCGCGTCGGTGCCGCGATCCGATTCAGGAAGCACGGGTTCGGGTGCGCCGGTGTCCAGTTGTGGCGCGGCGGCGGTACGGCGATAGCGCCGGTCCGACGCGGCCAGGATGCCGCCCAGCATCATGAACAGGCCGCCCAGCCAGATGAAGCGCACCAGCGGTTTGTATTGCACACGCACGCTCCAGGCGCCGTTGTCGAGCGGATTGCCGAGCGCGACATACAGATCCCGGAACAGCCCCGCCTCGATGGCGGCTTCGGTCGTGACCGTGGTGCTGAACTGCCGCTTCTCCGGTGTCATGCGGGCGATGCGCTTGCCGTCGCGCGTCACCTCGAATACACCCTGCTCCGCCTGGTAATTCGGTCCCTGCACCGGATGCACGCCGGTGAAACGGAATTGATAGCCGGCCACGCTGACGCTGCTGCCCGGCGCCATCACCCTGTCCTCTTCGAGACCGAGAATACTGGTGACCGTGATGCCAAGCACCAGCAGGCCGGCGCCGAAATGCGCCAGGCTCATGCCCAGTACGGCACGCGACAAGCTGACATGCCTGCCGCGCCGACGCGCAAGCAGCCGCATGAACGGCTCGCGCACTGCGGAAAGCAGGGTCCATGTTCCCAGCACGATGCCCGCGACCAGCATCACGGTGCTGCGGGATCCGGCCAGCGCCAGACACAGCACGCCGGCAAGTAGCGCGACAATCGCCGCAATGCGTGTGGCGCGCACTGTACTGGACGCATCACCGTGTTTCCAGCGCACATAGGGGCCAATGCCGATCAGCACCAGGAACGGCAGCATGATGGGGACGAACACCGCCTTGAAGTACGGCGGGCCGACCGAGAGCTTGCCGAGATCGAGCGCGTCCAGCACCAGCGGATAGAGCGTTCCCAGCAGGACCGCACCTGCCGCCACGACCAGGAAAATGTTGTTGAGCAGCAGCAGGCTTTCGCGCGAGAAGGGCTTGAAACCGCCGCCGCTGGAAAGCTGCGGCGAACGCCAGGCGTAGAGTGTCAGCGCGGCACCGACAAACACCGCGATCAGCCCCAGTATGAAGATGCCGCGTTTCGGATCGGTGGCGAACGCGTGCACCGAGATCAGCACGCCCGAGCGCACCAGGAAAGTACCGAGCAGGCTCAGGGAAAACGCCGCGATGGCAAGCAATGCGGTCCAGCTCTTGAAAGCGCCGCGTTTTTCCGTGACCGCCAGTGAATGCACCAGCGCCGTACCGACCAGCCAGGGCATGAACGAGGCGTTCTCGACCGGGTCCCAGAACCACCAGCCGCCCCAGCCGAGCTCGTAATACGACCACCAACTGCCGAGCGTGATACCGAAGCTCAGGAACAGCCACGCGACCAGCGTCCAGGGCCGTGCCCAACGCGCCCATACGGTGTCCATGCGTCCGCCCAGCAGTGCGGCGACCGCAAACGCAAAGGCGACTGAAAAGCCGACATAACCCGTGTACAGCATGGGCGGATGAATCGCCATGGCCGGATCCTGCAGGATCGGATTGAGATCCCTGCCTTGCTCGGGTGGCGGCAGCAGGCGGGCGAACGGATCCGAAGTCACCAGCATGAACAGCAGGAAGCCGATGCTCACTACGCCCAGCACCCCCAGTACGCGGCTGCTCAGTTCCAGCGGCAGGTGGCGGCTGAAACGCACCACCGCGAGCGTCCAGAGGCCAAGCACGGTGACCCAGAGCAGCAAGGAACCCTCATGCGCACCCCACACGGCTGTGAAGCGATAAGGCCAGGGCAAGGCCGTGTTGGAATTCTGTGCGACGTACTGCACCGAGAAATCGTTCGTCAGGAAAGCGTAGGCCAGCGCCGCGAATGCCAGCAGTACAAAACACGCTTGAGCGGTTGCCGCCGGTTTCACGGCCGACATCCAGATCAGTTGCCGACGCCACGGCCCGATCAGGCCGAAACCGGCCTGTACCACGGCCAGACACAGCGCCAGTATCAGAGCGAGATGACCGAGTTCAGGAATCATGAAACAACCTGTCTGGAACGCTGAAAAACCGGACGTTATCGGCAGTGGATCCGGGCTTTGACCACTGCGATCACCGAGATGAAGGAGTCTGGATCCTGAATTTTACGCGAATACAGGCAGGCGGTCACGGCACACTGTCGGCCCGGAAGCATTGGCGGCCGACCCGGCCCTTCTATCGGTTGTCCGGGAATCGGCTGTGCGCCTGAAATGAAAAGGCACTCTACCCGGCCCGCGTCGTGCCGCACGCAGAGTGCCCCGCCAGCGGTTACTTCTGCAA
>DASSRV010000228.1:0-2614 GCA_035701605.1 Gammaproteobacteria bacterium | reverse complement strand
CGAAGCCGTCTATTGGTGGATGATCGAGTACAACGAACAACGCCCGCATGACTCGCTCGGAGACCTGACACCCCTCGAACACCGTCAACAAGTCGCCGGATGTTCTACTTTTGAAGTGTCTACTTGACGGGGAAGCTTACGCTGGAATATCGCGCATTCCAGCCAGCGAGATTCAAATTCAACGCAACTGGCTGTCCTTGCTGCCGCGCCGGTTGTAAAGACTATGGGTTTGCACCTGATGGTCCGCTTCGCTCTGGCAGGCCAGACACAGGCGCACACCGGGCACGGCGGCGCGACGCGCAGCCGGTATCTCGTTGCCGCATTCCTCGCAGTGACTGAGCCCCGCGCCTTGCGGCAGACGCGCGCGCACGCTTTTCAGCGCGTCCTCGATGGAGGCGTCAATCTGATCCTGAACCGCGCCGTCTTTGGCCCAGCCGCTCGCCATGCCGATTCTTCTCCGGTGTGACGGTGTCCATGATACGCCTCGGCTGGCCGAGGCGGGGTTGCTTGCAGGAATGCTCAGGAGTGGCGCTTGAGCTGATAGACCGCCGTGTGCAGCGCCGTGAGACCACGTTCACGGAACAAGGGCAGCGATGCGAGCACGTCGCGCCGCTCGACGAGATTGATGCTCCAGTGATTCTCGAACAGGCGATGTATTTCGTCGGCTTCCACTGAAAATGGCGGGCCGTCCATCTGCGCTTGCGGATATTCGAACGTAATCATGAGGCCGCGACTGCTGGTAGGAAGGCGTGCATAGACTTCGTTTGCATACCGCGTTCGTGTTGGTTCCGGCAGCGCGATGATCGCGGCGCGGTCATAGACTGCGCCACAACCGGCCAAAGTCGCGTCATCGAGACCGAAAATGTCGCCCTGGATAATTTCGATGTCATCAGTCACGTGATGCAGGCCATCTGCGGCTTCATGTGTTTTTGGCGCGAGCCCTTGCGAATCGAAGAATTGCGCGATGGCGAGCGGCGACAGCTCCACGCCCAGCACCCTGTGCCCCTGTGCAGCCAACCAGGCCATGTCCAGCGATCTGCCGCACAAGGGCACCAGCACGCGCGTATCGCGCGGCAGGTCGAGCGCTGGCCAGTGCTGTTCCAGGAGCGGCATGACCGCATCCAGATGCCAGGGCGTGTTGCCTGCCTGCCAGCGTTGCAGCCAGTAGTCGTGGTTCATTCTTCCGCTAGACCTTGCGAATCGGGCCAGGGTAGCGTGCAACCTGCGCATCGGCCGTGAGCAGCGTGATTCCCTCGATCTGCGCCTGAGCAATCAGCAGGCGATCAAAAGGATCCTTGTGCAGTGCAGGCAGGTTGCCGGTGGCAACCGAGTGTTCACTGGTAACAGGCAATTCAATATAGCCGTTATCGAGCAGGCCGCGTCTCAATACCTGCGGCTCGACGAAGAAATCCTTGCGACCAAGCTGGTTCTTGATGGTGATTTCCCACAGGCTGGCAGCGCTGAATAACGGCTGATTGTCCCGATGCTCGATCAGGCGACGCGCGCCAGCAGGAAGTTTTCTGGGGATGGCTGCCGCCCACAGCAACAGGTGCGTGTCGAGCAGCAGTTTCATATGCCCTTGCCGAACAGGCGGGAGATCGCAGTCGCACCCATGCGATCAAAATCATCGGGTATGCGGAATTCACCGATCAGGAAGCCGAGGCGGCGCGGCGCCGGGGTTGAATCCAATGCTGAAACCCGCACCATGGGCTTGCCGGCCTTGGCGATGACGAATGGCTCGCCCCTGGCCGCTTTGTCCACCAGCTTCGAGAGCTGGGTTTTGGCTTCGTGGATGTTTACGGTGCCCATGTACGTATCAGACCAAGTCTAGTGGACTAAGTCTATCTTAATACACAGAGAGATTCAAATGGGCGGCAGGACGACATTCCATAAACTTGCACGGTACCTGCCGCGAGCCTCGATCTCTGGCTTGGCAAACCGTGGGATAGAAAGCCGGGGAGTGGACGGTGCCCGGGGGTGAAGCCGGTGTTTTCACGAAACACCCGGTGGGTGTTTCGTCCGGCTGAACGATGTGCATGGATGCACAAGTGCCGCGGGAGGCAGGATGCCGGGAGCGGCCACGAGGCAGGGCAGATTTTTGCTCCTGCAAAAGCTGCACTTCCGCCTTTCCCGCGTCGCTTCCTGCTTTGCGTGAAAGTCCAGGGCTTACATCCTGTAAGCCCGTTTGCTGGTTTCGCAGCTCACCCATGGCGGTCGGATACCGAGCTGGGAGCACGACAGGGATGTTCTGTGCGATTGCGATTGAATATTGGAGAGTGGGATGGTGGCCAGGGGTGAAGCCGGTGTTTTCACGGAACACCCGGTGGGTGTTTCGTCCGGCTGAACGCGAGGCACGATGCCGAGCTGGGAGCGCGACAGGGATGTTCTGTGCGATTGCGATTGAATATTGGAGAGTGGGATGGTGGCCAGGGGCGGAATCGAACCACCGACACGCGGATTTTCAGTCCGCTGCTCTACCAACTGAGCTACCTGGCCTTGTGCGACTGTCTTGACGAATGCTATCGCTTTTATACGTCCATGTAGTTCCCGCCAGCTCGGCATCCGACCGCCATGGATGGCGGAAGTGCAGATTTTGCAGGAGCAAAAATCTGCC
>DASSRV010000227.1:0-3641 GCA_035701605.1 Gammaproteobacteria bacterium | reverse complement strand
AGATGTTGGCGCCCGGCGCGATGCCTATACCGCCCACCTGCGCCGCCAGCGCGTCGGAAATGTAGTCGCCATTCAGGTTGAGGGTGGCGATCACGTCGTAATCTTCCGGTCGCATCAGGATCTGTTGCAGGAAATTGTCCGCGATCACGTCCTTGACCACGATGTCGTTGCCGGTGCGCGGATTGCGAAACCGGCACCACGGACCGCCGTCAATCTCGACCGCGCCGAATTCCTCTTTCGCCACCTGGTAACCCCAGTTGCGGAACGCACCCTCCGTGAACTTCATGATGTTGCCCTTGTGCACCAGGCTGACCGAGACGCGGTCGTTGTCAATCGCGTAACGGATGGCCTTGCGTACCAGTCGCTGCGAGCCTTCCTTGGACACCGGCTTGATGCCGATGCCGGAGCTGTTCGGGAAGCGAATGCCGGTGACGTTCATTTCCCGTTGCAGGAACTCGATCACCTTGTGCACTTCGGCGGTGCCGGCGGCCCACTCGATGCCGGCGTAGATGTCCTCGGTGTTCTCGCGGAATACCACCATGTCGGTCAGTTCCGATTCCTTCATGGGAGTGGAGACGCCGGGGAAATAGCGGATCGGTCGCACGCAGGCATACAGGTCCAGGGTCTGTCGCATCGCGACGTTCAGCGAACGGATGCCGCCGCCGACCGGTGTCCCGAGCGGCCCCTTGATGGAAACCACGTATTCGCGCATGGCGTGCAGGGTCTCGTCCGGCAGGTAGATGTCCTTGCCGTATTTCTGAACCGCTCTTTCACCGGCATAGAATTCCATCCATTCGATGCGACGCGCGCCGGCATAGGCTTTCTGCACCGCCGCATCCACCACTTTGCGCATCACCGGCGTCACGTCAACCCCGATGCCGTCGCCGGTCACGAATGGAATCACGGGCCGGTCCGGCACGTTGATGCTGAAATCGGTATTGACGCTGATGCGTTCCCCCGCTTCGGGCGGAACAAGCTTGTCGAACTTCATGGACGACACCTGCTGAAAAAGAACCGTAATCCGGAATGCGGCAACGCGGGCGCGTTGCGTGCATAATCATAGCATGTCGTTTTCCGGCCGCCTGCGTGACCACCCTGCTGTTCAATAAGCCCTATGGCGTCATCTGCCAGTTCAGCAAGAATGGCGGTCATCCGACATTGGCGGATTTCATCACGATGCAGGACGTCTATCCGGCCGGCCGCCTGGATACGGACAGCGAAGGACTGCTGATCCTGACCGACGACGGGCGCTTGCAGAGCCGCATCAGTCATCCGCGCCACAAGCTGCCCAAGACCTACCTCGCCCAGGTGGAGCGCGTGCCGGTGGAATCCGCACTGGGCCGGCTGCGTAGCGGCATCGAACTCAATGACGGCACCGCCCTGCCGGTTGCCGCGCGCCTGATTCCGGAACCCGCTGCATTGTGGTCACGCGATCCGCCGATCCGCTTCCGCAGGCACATTCCCACCGCCTGGCTGGAACTGGTGCTGCGTGAAGGCCGCAACCGGCAAGTGCGGCGCATGACGGCCGCCATCGGTCACCCGACGCTGAGGCTGATCCGCTGGCAGATCGGCGACTGGACGCTGGCGGGGCTGAAGCCGGGCGCGTGGCGTGTGCTGGACTGATCCCCGGCACCGCATTCACCGGGATGGCGTTACCATGTTGACGACTTGCGCAGGAGATTCGACATGCCGGATATGAAACTGACGGCGCGACAACGAGATTCCAGCCATTGCACGCACACCCACGAGGCACAAACGGTCAGCTACACGGAGCACGCGTGCCCGGAGTGCGTGACAGCGGGCGATTCGTGGGTACAGTTGCGCATCTGCATGATCTGCGGGCACGTGGGCTGCTGCGACAGTTCCAAGAACAGGCACGCCCGTGCGCATTACCAGAGCACCGGCCACCCCATCATCAAGACCATCGAAGACGGACCGGACTGGGCCTGGTGTTATCCGGATGACACTTATTTGAAGTAAGCGTTCACGTGCGCCGCGCCTTGCGCGCCACGATGCGCATGGCCATTTCCAGCGCCTGCTCGTAATTGAGGCGCGGGTCCACCTGGGATTTGTAGGCGCGTTCGAGATCGGTGTCGGTCAGGCCGCGCGCGCCGCCGGTGCACTCGGTAACATCGTCACCGGTCAACTCGAAGTGCACGCCGCCGAGGATGCTGCCCAGACGTTCGTGCAGCACGAACGCGGCCTCCATCTCTTCCAGAATGTTCTCGAAACGCCGGGTCTTGATGCCGCTGGCGGTGGTTTCGGTGTTGCCGTGCATGGGATCGCAGATCCACAGCACGGCTTTGCCGGCGTGTCGCACCGCCTCGACCAATGGCGGTAGCTTTTCGTGGATGCGGCCGGCGCCGAAGCGGTGGATCAGCGTCAGGCGGCCCAGTTCATTGTCCGGGTTCAGGATCGCGCACAGTTCCAGAATCTGTTCCGGGTCCGCATTCGCGCCCACTTTCACCGCGATCGGGTTGGCGATGCCGCGAAAATACTCAACGTGCGCACCATGCACATCCGCGGTGCGCAGGCCGATCCAGGGGTAATGCGTGGAAAGGTTGTACCAGCGCCCCGCTTCCGGCACGAACTGCGTCTGCGCCTGTTCATACAAAAGGTGCAGGCCCTCGTGGCTGGTGAAGAAATCAATGCGTCCGCTCTCGGTCAGCGTCTGCCCCGAAATCGTTTCCATGAAGGTGAGCGAATCCACGATGGACTGCACGATGCGGCGGTACTCGGCTTCGAGCGGCGAATTGCGCACGAAATCGAGATCCCAGTATTCGGGGTGGTGCAGGTCCGCGAAACCGCCGTCCACCATGGCGCGCACGTAGTTGAGCGTGAGCGCGGCATGTTCGTAACCGCGCAGCATCAGCTCCGGGTTGGGCGTGCGTTCGGCGAGCGAGAAGCCGGCGCGGTTGATGAGATCGCCGCGATAACTCGGCAGCGTGGCACCGCCAAACGTCTCGGTGTCGGCGGAACGCGGCTTGGCGTATTGCCCGGCGATGCGCCCGACGCGGATCACGCGCTTCTTGAGGCCATGCACCAGCACCAGGCTCATCTGCAACAGTATCTTGAGCTTGTTGGCAATGGGCTCGGCGGTGCATTCCTCGAAACTCTCTGCGCAATCGCCGCCTTGCAGCAGGAAACGCTCGCCGCGCCCGGCTTCCGCCAGTTGCCGACGCAGCTTGTCCACCTCGCCCCAGGTCACCAGTGGCGGCAGGCGATGGATTTCCGACAGCACGCGCGTGACCGCCGCGCCGTCGGCATACAAGGGTTGCTGGCCGGCAATGCGCGATTGCCAGCTATCGGGGGTCCAGTCGTGCGCGAGTTTGTGTTCCATGTGCGGCGTCATGCTACACGCCCCGTCCAGCAGGCGGAAGCACGGGGTGCGGCGACTGTCCGGTTTATGGCAAAATAGGCGTTTTTCAGGGCCGCAAGCCCGCCCGCAACCCGCGTTTCCGGCGCGTCACCGCGCCGCGCAAGGACGGCACCGCCGTCCTGACCATTTTAGGAGTTTCAAGATGCATCGCGTTCTCGTACTCGGAGCCGGCAAGATCGGTTCCCTGCTCTCCGGCCTGCTCGCCGCTTCGGGCGATTATCAGGTGGACCTCGGCGACGTGAATGGTCATGCCGCACAATCT
>DASSRV010000226.1:0-2618 GCA_035701605.1 Gammaproteobacteria bacterium | reverse complement strand
CGCTGACGATGGCGGGGTCGTCGGCATAGGCGCGGTCACCGTGCAGTTCCTCGAAATCCGTGAAGATGCGCTGGATGTAATCCAGCGTGTACGGACGCTGCGGATGACGCGCCAGTTGCGCGACCTGCCAGGCGTTCAGTTTCGAGAAAATGTTCTCGGTGAGCGTACGGCTCTTGGCCTGCAAGCGCTCGATTTCCTCGGTGATGCTGACCGCGGACTCGTCGCCCACGAAGCGCAACTCCTCGATCTTGGCTTCGAGTTCCGCGATAGGCTGTTCAAATTCAAGGAAATTCAGGTTCATTATGGAATTATAGTCGGTTCAGGCCGCAAACCTTACCGGCTGGCGGCCGGGCGCACAAGTCCCGGCATCACGACACGGCGGCCTCGGGCCGGGTTGCCGGCTGGCGGGGGCCGTGGCCATAGTGGAGCGCAACCCCTCCGCTGCCCAGCCAGCTTTCGAGCTTGCGCACCAGGGCCTCGCTTGGATGCACGCGCCAGGCCTCGCCCAGCGGCACCGGCACGCTGCCACTCACCCCGCGATAGCCCACGCATACCGCGCACTGACCGCCGAGATGCGGTTTCAGCAGCTCCTTCAGGCGGGTCGCGAATTCCGGCGTCACCCCATCGGCCTGCCAGTGGATATCGAGCCGCCGCACATAACGCTCGCGCAATTCATCCACGTCGAACATGTCCTTGACCGTGACGCGCCAGCCGTTGATGAATTCGTCGAATGCCAGACGCCCTTCCACCACCACCAGGTTGTCCTTGACCGCGAGGGTGCGAAAACGATTGAAGGCTTCCTCGAACAGGGTGGCCTCGATACGCCCGGTGCGGTCATCCAGGGTCAGGCCGACGCGGTTGCCGCGCTTGCGCAAATCCACGACCAGACCCGCCACGATCACCGTGCGCGATGCTCCGCCCTGCGCATAGCCGCGCTCACCGCTCTGTCCGGGCGGCGATTCGCTCACCAGTTCGCCAATGGACGCGCTCACCACCGGATCGAGGTCCGGCAGGTAACGCACGATGGGATGGCCGGTCAGGTACAGACCCAGCGTGTCCTTTTCGCCGCGCAGGCGCTCGCTCTCGTCCCACTCCGGCAGCGCCGGTGACGACACCAACGGCTTTGCGACGGTTGCAGGTTGCGCAAGGCCAAACATGTCATCCTGACCGGCGGCGGCGGCGCGCGTGTTCTGCTCCGCCAGAGCCAGCGCATCCGGCAGGCGCGCCATCAGCGTGGCGCGATTCGGCTCCAGCCCGTCCATGGCGCCGGCACGGATCAATGCCTCGATGACGCGGCGGTTTGCCTTCTGCAAATCCACACGCCGACAGAAATCCTCGATGCCCGCATACGCTCCGTGCTGCGCGCGTTCCTCCAGCACACCCTCGATGGCGGCAAGACCCACTCCCTTGATGGCCCCAAGGCCGTAGCGGATACCGCCTTCATCCGCAACCGTGAACTTGTACTCCGAGCTATTGATGTCGGGCAACAGGATGTTGAGACGCATGCGCCGACATTCGTCTATCAGCATCACCACCTTGTCCGTGTGATCCATGTCCGATGACAACACCGCGGCCATGAACTCAGCCGGATAATGTGCCTTCAGCCATGCGGTCTGGTACGACAGCAGCGCATACGCCGCAGCATGCGACTTGTTGAAACCGTAGCCCGCGAATTTTTCCATTAAATCGAAAATCTGGTCGGCCTTGTCTGCACTCAGGTTGTTCTTCGTCGCACCCGTACGGAAAATCTCGCGGTGCCTGATCATCTCCTCCGGTTTCTTCTTGCCCATCGCGCGACGCAACAGGTCGGCGCCGCCCAGCGTGTAGCCGCCGACGATCTGCGCCATCTGCATGACCTGCTCCTGATAGACCATGATGCCGTAGGTCTCCTTCAGGATCGGCTCGACGCGCGGATCGGGATACACCACTCTCTCGTTGCCCTGCTTGCGCGCCACGAAACTCGGGATCAGGTCCATCGGACCCGGGCGATACAGCGCACCCAGCGCAATCAGGTCCTCGAACCGGTCCGGTTTAGCATCCTTGAGCAGACGCTGCATGCCGCCCGACTCGAACTGGAAAATCGCCACGGTACGCGCCCGCTTGAACACCTGCTCATAGGTGAACGGGTCGTCCAGTGGCAACGACGCGACGTCAAGCAAGGGCTCGCCGCTCCGTGCGCGGCGCTCATTGATGGCCTTGACGGCCCAGTCAATGATGGTCAGGGTGCGCAGACCGAGGAAATCGAACTTCACCAGGCCAATGGTTTCAACATCATCCTTGTCGAGCTGGGTGACAGGATGCACGCTGCCTTCTTCGCAATACAGCGGCATGAAATCCGTGAGCGCGGACGGCGAAATCACCACGCCGCCCGCATGTTTTCCGGCATTGCGCGCCAGGCCCTCCAGAGAACGCGCCAGGTCAATCAGTTGGCGTACTTCATCATCGGTTTCGTACAGCTTGCGCAGTTCGGCCTCGGCTTCCAGTGCCTTGTCCAGCGTCATGCCGATCTCGAACGGAATCAACTTGGCAATCCGGTCCACGTAGCCGTATGGATGCCCCAGTACACGGCCCACGTCGCGTACCACGGCACGCGCCGCCATGCTGCCGTAGGTGATGAT
>DASSRV010000225.1:0-5496 GCA_035701605.1 Gammaproteobacteria bacterium | reverse complement strand
CCGGCCATGATCGGATTCTTGCGTTCGCCGCTCTGGTATTCGAGCAGCGCCTGGATCAGGTAGTCGCGGTACTGCCCGGCCAGGATCGGGAACTGGTCGGAGGTACTGATGCCGTTGGCACCGTGACAGGCCGCGCAGGTTTGCGACTTTTGTTTGCCGGCGGCGACATCGCCTCCGGCCAGGGCAGTCTGGGCGGCGCACAGACCGGCGACGACGGCGCAGATGGTGAGAAGTTTTTTCATGTTCATGCCCTATGCGTATCAGTGCTTGCCGTTATCCTGGTTGCCCAGGCTCTGGAAATAGGCGGCGATGTCTTCCATCTGCTGCTCGCTGAGCGACGAGGCCTGCGCGTGCATGGTCTTGTGATCGCGTTCGCCGGATTTGTATTCCTTGAGCGCCTGCACGATGTAAGCGGCGTGCTGACCGGCCAGCTTCGGCACCCGGTAGGTCGGATAGACGTTCACGTAGTTTTCAATGCCGTGACAGCCCAGGCAGGTGGTGGATTCGATCTTGCCCTTGGCCGGATCGCCGGCCGCATTGGCGGCGAGGCTCGCCGCGGCCGCGGCGCAGGCAAGAATCATGGCAAAAGAGCGGCTCCGCATCGGGTTTCTCCCTCGAATCTTGAATACGACGGCAGGGAATCTGGAACGGCGCATAGGTTACCAGATTGCCGTGACGGTTGCGCTCTCGGGGCGGAACCCGGCGCCGTCCGCCGGGCCCGAAACGAAGCGGCGGGATGTGCTAAGTTGAAGGTGGATCGCCTGCAACTCCACGTGCCGGCGGGAGAAATCCATGAGTCGGAGTCTGTTCAATGAACGCGTGGCGGGCTGGCCCGTGGCCGTGCTGCGCATCGCCATGGGTATCCTCTGGCTGGTGGCGGTGAGCGGCAAACTTGCGCATTTCTCCACCTGGCCGGACGGCCTGCACGGTTATCTGGACGCCTCGGCCAAGACCGCGTTCGGGTTTTACCAGGGCTTTCTCGGCTTCGCGTCCGCGCATTACCAGGTGTTCGCCTGGCTGGTGCCGATCGGCGAGCTCGGCGTCGGCATCGCGCTGGTGGCGGGTGCGCTGTCGCGCTTCGCGGCGGCGGTGGGCCTGTTCATGACGCTGAATTTCTGGTTCATGAAGGGTGCCGCGTTCTGGGATCCGCAGAATCACGACAGTCTGTTCATCATCATCCTGTTCGTGCTCATGTGCACGCAGTGCGGCCGGGTGTTCGGGCTGGATCACTGGCTGTCGCGCCGCAAGCCGGCGTGGCCGATCTGGTGAGTCATGGACAAGCTGCGCAAATCCGATACGGCATGGCGTGCACAACTGACGCCGGCGCAGTACGCGGTGACGCGCGAGAAGGCCACCGAGCGCCCCGGCACGGGCGAATACCTGCACAACCATGCGGCGGGTATTTACCGTTGCGTGTGTTGCGGCAATCCGGTGTTCGCGTCCGACACCAAATTCGAATCGCATTGCGGCTGGCCGAGTTTCACTGCACCCGCGGTCGGCACCAGCCTGGAAGAACACGCGGATTCGAGTCACGGTATGCAGCGCGTGGAAGTGGTGTGCGCAAAATGCGACGCGCATCTGGGGCATGTGTTCGAGGACGGCCCGTCGCCCGGCGGCCTGCGCTACTGCATCAACTCGCTGGCGCTGCGTTTCGAGCCGGCGGAGCGCGAGGCATGACTGATCTCTTGTTCCGCGAGAACGCCTACCTGCAACGCTGCGATGCACAGGTGATCGCAGCGGACGAACGCGGCGTGCAACTGGATCGCACGGTGTTTTATCCCGAAGGCGGCGGCCAGCCGGGCGATACCGGTGTGTTGCGCTTCGAGGACGGGCGCGAACTGCGCATCGCGGACACGCGCAAGGGCGCACAGCCGGGCGAGGTTCTGCACGTAGTGGCGGATGCGGCGGAGGGAGTGCGGTCCGGTCTGCGCGTCAGCGCGGAGCTGGACTGGGCGCGTCGGCATCGGCTGATGCGCATGCACACCTGCCTGCACCTGCTGTCCGCCGTCATCGTCGCGCCGGTCACCGGCGGGCAGGTCGGCGACGGTTACGGCCGGCTCGATTTCGATCTGCCGGATACGCCGGACAAGGACGAAGTCAACGAAAAACTGGCGGCCCTGATTGCGCGTGACGCGCCGGTGTCGTTCCGCTGGATTACGGATGCCGAACTGGATGCGCAGCCGGAACTGGTCAAGACGCTGTCGGTCAAGCCGCCGCGCGGCACCGGGCGTGTGCGGCTCGTCAACATCGAGGGCATTGATCTTCAGCCCTGCGGTGGCACGCATCTCGCGCGCATCGGCGAAATCGGCGCCGTGACCATCAGCAAGATCGAGAAGAAAGGCAAGCAGAATCGCCGGGTACGGCTTGAATTTCCGGCGGCGAATACCCATGCAGGTTGAAACGGACGCGAGGAGACAGCCATGACTGAATCATCCCAAGGCCACGGCTTTGCCATTGCCGCGTATATCCTTCATCTACTCGGGGCCATCACTGGCATCCTGAGCATCGTCGGGCTCATCATCAACTATGCGAAACGCGGCGACGACGGCGCGGAAATGGACAGCCATCACGCCTGGATGATCCGCAGTTTCTGGTACGCCATCCTGTGGTGCATCCTCATCGGCGCAAGCTATTTCGTGCTGGTGGGCTTCCTGATCGGCTGGCTCGGGTTCCTGATCGTGTGGCTGTGGTACATCTACCGCCACATCCGCGGTTTGATTCATCTCGCCGATGACAAGCCGATGCCGGCGTGAAAGCATGTCAAAAACAGATCAACTGGAATCGCTTTTTACGCGATGGGTGAATGCCTTTCCTTCATATAATGGGAAATTCAAAAAAGATGGAATTATTGATGAATCATACTATGACAGGCAGAAGATCAAGCTTTTGTTCATTGCCAAAGAAGCCAATGACCCCAGTCAAACAGAGGGGGATTATCGAGACTGGTGGCATGAAGAAGTAAAATACTCTTTTTCACATAGGATATGTGAATGGGCGTACGGGATCATGAACAACTTTCCTCCGATAAATTCGCTTGATTCATGTGGACAGCAGAGGATTGAAGTAATGAAATCAATCGCATTCATGAATCTCAAGAAAAGCGGAGGCGCTGCTACGGTGGATCACGACAAACTGGGAAAAGTTGTGGATGAAGAGCGCTCGTATATTCTTGAAGAGATTGGCATCATCTCTCCAGATATCTTGATAGGGGGAGTAGGATCTCAGGCTATTTGGCTGAAACTGTTTCAGAATATTGCATTCAAGCGTAGTGGATTCGATATAGATGTCGCGAGAGTGGGGAAAACCAAGATAATTGACTATTATCATCCATCATATCGAGTTCCAAGGGCGATGAGTTATGCGCATTTATCCAGGATTGTTGGATCACAGCCATTTCGTGATTTATGAGAATATTTGAAAGTTTGAACTACACCATGGTTCCGTAAAGGCAACGCCGAGGTAGTAGGCTGACCTGATCTGTATCACACTTTTTGAAAGTGTGCTGACGCGTTTCTATCATGCGCGGTATGGCTGTAGATTTATTTTCTTCCCAAGAATTCATCCGGCTCGATTCCTGCCTGTTGCAGGATCGCCCGCAAGGTACCTTCCGGCATGTCGCCGGGGTGATTGGGAATTGTGGTATAGCGGCGTGTTTGCGGGTTGTATCAGACTTCGTGGCTGCCGGCAGCCTGACGGTCGAATTCAAAACC
Source organism: Gammaproteobacteria bacterium (assembly GCA_035701605.1). GTDB lineage: Bacteria > Pseudomonadota > Gammaproteobacteria > Natronospirales > REEB76 > DASSKW01. Next base: position 1,786 of record DASSRV010000225.1, on the reverse strand, counting down.
GAAGTGTTTGAGGCGCCGAACGATGTCTCGATAACGGAATCCGCCAAGGCGACCCATCAGAAGCCCACGATCAGCGGATAATCCAGTGACTTGCCAATGGGTTTGAGTGGTGGAGGATCGTTGCGCTCGATCCGGGCTTCAAGCAGTTTTTTTGCGACATCGCGCGCAATTTCAACGGTTTCGTTTATGGTTCTGCCCTGCGCGACCAGTCCCGGCACCTCATCCGAGGTAGCAAGATAGACGCCTCCCGGAAGTTTCTTGATGTGCAGGTTGATCAGCCGTTCCATGTTGCGCGCCTCTGGCATGGATCAAGTCCGTGTCATGGTACCACCCAAAACGGGGTGTGCGGCAATGCTCAGCCGGCCACGCGCTGCTTGCCCATTTCCTTCAGTACCAGCGCAATCCGCTCCACTGCCCGGTCAATCTGCTCGCGGGTGATGACGAGCGGCGGGGCGAGGCGCACCACGGTGTCGTGGGTTTCCTTGCTGAGGATGCCGTGCGGCATCAGGTGTTCGCAGACGTCGCGTGCGCGTGCTTGTGCCGGATCAATTTCGACGCCGATGAACAGGCCCTTGCCGCGCAAGTCCCTGATGAGCGGACTCTTGAGCGTGTGCAGCTTGTCGAGCAGGTAAGCGCCGAGTTCCGCGGAACGTTCCGCGAGTTTGTCCTCGACCAGGACATTGAGCGCTTCCAGTCCGACCGCGGCGGCGAGCGGATTGCCGCCGAAGGTGCTGCCGTGATCGCCCGGCGCGAACACGTCCATGACCTCGCGCCGCGCCAGAAACATCGAGACGGGCAACAGGCCGCCGCCCAGGGCCTTGCCGAGGATCAGGCCGTCGGGTTTGACCGTTTCGTGCTCGCAGGCCAGCAGTTTGCCGGTGCGGCCGAGACCGGTCTGGATCTCGTCGCAGATCAGGAGCACGTTGTGCTTTTTGCAGAGTTCCGCGGCTTTCTTGAGATAGCCGGCGGGCGGAATGATGATGCCGCCTTCACCCTGGATCGGTTCGACCAGAAACGCAGCCGTGTTGGGCGTGATGGCGGCTTCGAGCGCCGCGGCGTCGCCGTAGGGCACGAGTTTGAGACCACCGGGAAACGGCCCGAAACCGTCCTTGTATTGCGCGTCGCTGGACATCGCCACGATGGCGATGGTGCGGCCGTGGAAATTGCCGGTGCAGGCGATGATTTCGGCCCGGTCGGCCGGCACGCCCTTGACCTTGTACGCCCATTTGCGCGCGGCCTTGAGCGCGGTTTCCACCGCTTCCGCACCGGTGTTCATGGGCAGCGCCATGTCCTGGCCGGTCAGTTCGCAGACTTTTTTCAGAAACGGCCCGAGCCTGTCGGTGTGGAAAGCGCGCGAGCAGATCGCGAGTTGTGCGGCCTGCTGTTGCAGCGTTTTCACCAGCCGCGGATGCGCATGGCCGTGACTGACCGCGGAGTACGCGCTCATCATGTCGAGGTAGCGGTTGCCGGCATCGTCCCACACGTACACGCCTTCGCCGCGCGTCAGTACCACCGGCAGCGGCAGGTAGTTGCGTGCGCAATAACGGTTTTCGAGTTCGATGGTCGGGTTCATGGCGGGCCTCGATGGCGCGCCTGACGCGCCGGAAAAACGACTATCATAACAAATTGCCGCACTGAACAAAAAACCCGCAACGCAAGTCACGGCCCTTCATGCTGCACAATTTCGGCACCGCAATCGCACTGGTTCTGGCGCTCGGCATCGCCGCGCAATGGCTGGCATGGCGCACGCGGCTGCCGGCCATCGTGCTGCTCACGGTGACGGGGC
>DASSRV010000224.1:0-5673 GCA_035701605.1 Gammaproteobacteria bacterium | reverse complement strand
AGTCAGGCGTTGGAGATCGGCGATCGGGTTCAAGTGCAGCGCGCAGCGCAAGGCATCCGCTTCATCCATCCACGCGGTCACGATTACTATAGAATCCTGCGCACCAAACTCCATTGGGGGCATAACGCCCGTCCACCGCGCAAGGATTGAGCCTGCCGCATGCTGACGCACATCGCCATCCGCGATTTCGCCATCATTGACTCGCTGGAACTGGAACTGGATTCCGGCCTGAGCGTGCTGACCGGTGAAACCGGCGCCGGCAAATCCATTCTGGTGGATGCACTCGGCCTGATCCTCGGCGACCGCAGCGATGCCACCGCCGTGCGACACGGTGCCGAACGTGCCGAGCTGAGTGCGGAATTCGACATCCGAACACTTCCCGCCACAAATGCCTGGCTCGACGATCACGAGCTCGCCGCCGATGGCGACTGCATCCTGCGGCGCGTTATCGGCGCAGACGGTCGTTCGCGCGGTCAGATCAACGGCCGCAGCGTGCCCTTGCAGCTCTTGCGCGAATTGGGCGAACAACTGGTGGACATTCACGGCCAGCACGAACACCAGTCATTGCTGCGACACGACGCACAGCGCATGCTGCTGGACGAATACGGCCAACACGGCGCATTACTCGGAAAAGTCGCCAACCTTTACCGCGACTGGAAAACCGTGAACTCGGAATTGTCCGCGTTGCGCGACGCGGCCCACGACCGCGAAGCACGGCTCGACACCCTGCGTTACCAGACTGCCGAACTGAATGCGCTAGATCTCAAGCCGAATGAAGTAGAAAACCTGAATCAGGAACATGCACGTCTCGCCAACAGCGGCCGGCTCGCGGAAGGCGTGCAAGCGGCCTTGCAGGCCCTGTATGAAGACGAACGCGGTTCCGCGCACCAGATCACGGGACATGCCGCGCGCGAACTCGGGAAACTCGCGGCACTGGATACGCGCCTCACAGCCGCGGGCGAACTGCTCAGCGGCATCGAAGTCCAGCTTTCCGAAGCCGGTGACCTGCTGCGGCATTATCTCGCGGACATGGAAGCCGACCCGGCCCGGTTGCAATGGGTCGAGGAACGCCTGGGCGCCTTGCACACACTGGCGCGCAAGCACCGCGTCGAACCCGAAGCTCTGGCCGAACAGGCGCGCACACTTTCCGACGAACTGACCCGGCTCGAACACGCCGACATCGCCTTGCAGGAACTGGAATCCCGGCTCGCCGCACTGGAACAGGCGTACCGGCAGGCGGCGGATGCCTTGCATGCGGCACGCGCGGACACCGCCCGCACGCTCGGCAAGAAAATCAGTGCCGCCATGAATGAGCTCGGCATGCCGGGCGGCAAGTTCGCGGTGGACGTCACACCGGACAAGGCCGCACGCTTTTCCCCCACCGGGACGGACGACATCGAGTTCATGGTCGCTGCCAACAAGGGCCAGCCCGCAGCTCCGCTTGCAAAAGTCGTTTCGGGTGGCGAGTTGTCCCGCATCGCGCTCGCTATTCAGGTCATCGCCGCACAGGCGAGTTCTATGCCCACCATGGTCTTCGACGAAGTGGACGCCGGCATCGGCGGTGGCGTGGCGGAAATCGTGGGCCGGCATTTGCGCGCCCTGGGTGCATCGCGCCAGGTGCTTTGCGTCACGCACTTGCCGCAGGTCGCCTCACAAGCCCATCACCACCTGCGCGTGCACAAAGAAACCCAGGGCAACACCACCCTGACCCGTATCGAACCCCTGAATCCGAAAAACCGGATTGATGAACTGGCCCGGATGCTGGGCGGTATCAAGATCACGGAGACTACGCTCAAACATGCACGGGAAATGCTGGGGCGGGCGGAGCAAAGCTAGGAAAGTCCTGGTTCAAGAAACCCGGACTTTTCGTCATTCCCGCGAAAGCGGGAATCCAGATTTGATTTCATCGAATTCTCATTTTCACGTATATGACGACAGACAATCTATAATCTTTGGCTACTGGCTGAGCACTGGTTGATCCACCGCCTTGGTCAATTATCGTAGAGGTACCAGGTGCCGGCGTGGTAGCCCTTGCCATGCGATGCCTTCCATACGGCGGATTACGCTTTGCTAATCCGCCCTACCATTCTGAGCAATCCTGTTTCAGGCGAATATCGTGGATATTCTGAATCTTGTTCGTATTATTCCGAGCAGCGTCTGGGGACTTGTTGTACTGGCGATTGTCATTATCTGGTTCGCCAATACTCGGTGGTTCAAGGGAATCGTCGGTGAGTACCGTCTCCGGTTAATCGCTCACTTCAATCTCAGTCCGGATACTTATCAAAGATTCCACAATGTAATGCTCAGAACGCCGGATGGCACCACACAAATTGATCATATTTTTATTTCCAGATTCGGCGTCTTCGTAGTAGAGACAAAGAACATGCGCGGTTGGATTTTTTGGCAGCGAGGCTGATTCGCGTTGGACGCAAGTAATCTATGGTCGAAAATTCAGATTCTTGAATCCGATTCGCCAGAATTTCAAGCACATTAAGGCAGTCGAACGTACGCTCAAGGTTCCTTTGGAGAACATCCATTCTGTTATTGCGTTCCAAGGCAGTGCCTCTTTCAAGAAGCCGATGCCGATCGGCGTTACGTCAGGATCGGGGTTCATAGCCCATATCAAAAGCTTCAGGAGAGAGGTATTTACAGAAGAACAAGTTGGAGATTTTGTAGATGCCATCCTGCGGAAGCAACTTTCAAAAGAACATATTCTGAGCGAAAGCCATATTCGCCGTATTCGTAGACGATCAGACCCGAATGCTCTCCGGTTCTGTCCGAAATGCGGGAGCAAATTGGTTGTACGTACCGCTAAACGCGGATCAAAAATCAGCCATCAGTTCTGGGCATGCTCAGCGTATCCGAAGTGCACGTTCACTCAGAGCATTATCTGATCGGTAATGCCATGAATTATTTTCGTAGCGCCTTGCGGCAGGCTGGGCAGATGCCGTACAGATACAGCGAGTGGTCGGTGATTTCGTAGCCCTTGGCGGTCGCCACCTGTTTCTGGCGCTTTTCGATTTCCTGATCCACGAATTCGTCCACACGCCCGCATTTCACGCACACGATGTGGTCGTGATGCACCCCTTGATTCAGCTCGAAAACCGAATGCCCGCCTTCAAAATGGTGGCGCGTGACCAAGCCCGCGCTTTCGAACTGCGTCAGCACACGGTACACTGTCGCAAGCCCAATATCTTCACCGGATTCCAGAAGCGCCTTATACATGTCTTCCGCGCTCATGTGGCGCGGATCGTTGCGTTCCAGAATTTCCAGAATCTTGACCCGCGGCAGGGTCACTTTCAGGCCGACGTTGCGCAATTCCTGGCTTTCCACGGCAAAACTCTTCTCGTGACTGCGGGGTTTCGGGTATTATCCCCCACCTGTCCCGCATTACAACCGGCTGCCATGCGCACACTGAAATCCCTGCTTCTGCTTGTTCCGCTCCTGCTGCTGGCGGCCTGTGCCTACCGTCCGGACATCCGGCAGGGCAATTTCCTGAGCGATGACACCATCGCCAAGGTCAAGCCGGGCATGACGGAAGTGCAGGTGCAGTACGTGCTGGGACCGGCCATGGTGAAGGATCCCTTCCATCCGGATCGCTGGGATTACGTTTATTACGACTATCCACCCGGCAGCCTGCCCAAGCAGGAACGACACGTGATCGTGTTCTTCAAGGATGGCAAGGTGACACGCGTCGAGCAGAAGCCGGTGACGCCAACCAGCGGCTGAGAGGGGTTCCCGCTCGGGCGAAGCCCGGCCTGCCCTGAGTTCATCGAAGGGCGGGAATGACGAAAAAAATTCCTTAGAACTTATCTCAAAATCCCGTTCGCCCCCGGATCAAGTCCGGGGCAGGCTCTGAGCGTAGCGCCGCAGGCGCGGAGTCGAAGGGAGCTAAACCTAGAGATAGGTTTTAGTCTTCGTGCGAACGGCCCATGGTGCGGCCGGTACGCGCCAGCTCGCGGCGTGCCTGTTTCGGATCGTGCGTCAGCGGCCGGTAAAGTTCCACCCGATCTCCATCCTTGAGCGATGTATCGAGCGCGACTTTCCGTCCGAAAATGCCGACAGGCTGCCGCGTCGGGTCAATCTCCGGAAATTGCCGCGACAAGCCCGATTGCGTGATGGCGTCCCTTACAACGGCACCCGGTTCCAGTGTCAGTGCAACCACCACCTGCCGTTCCGGCTGCGCATACACCACTTCCACATTCAGTGATTCATTGTTTGCCATGCAGACTCGCCGCACGCCGGATGAAGGCATCCACCAGCGAATTGCAGATTTCGTGGAACACCGGCCCGGCCATCAGGTCCAGCAGCGCGCCGGCAAACTCGAATTCCATGTCCAGCGTCACCTTGCAACCCTCGGCATCCAGTTCCAGAAACCGCCAGCGCCCTTCCAGGTGACGGAACGGGCCGTTTTCCAGCGTCATGGTGATGGCAGAGCTCGGTTCCAGCGTATTGCGCGTGGTGAAGGTCTTGTGCAGGCCGCCGCGCGCGAGGTCCAGGCTGGCGCGCATTTCGTGATCGGCCCGTGACAGCACCCGTGCGCCACGGCACCAGGGCAGAAACTCGGGGTAACGCTCGACGTCGTTGACCAGTGCATACATCTGCCCGGCCGGATACGGCACCAGTGCGCTCTTGTTCACGCGACGCATGGCTGGAGTCCCCGGAGACGGCGTGGAAGAAGTTCCGACATGACGGCGCGATTGTGAAGCAAGCGCCTCTAAGGTACAACGCCCATACGGGTGCCGCGCGGGTGCACGCTATAATGCCGCATGAGCAAGCAAGCGGATAAAAAAGCCGAACCTTCCACCATCGCCCTCAACAAGCGGGCGCGCCACGAGTATTTCATCGAGGAACGCCTGGAAGCCGGGCTCGCGCTGGAAGGTTGGGAAGTGAAAAGCCTGCGCGCCTCCAAGGCCCAGATCACGGAAAGCTACGTGCTCATCAAGGCGGGGGAAGCCTGGTTGCTGGGCGCCCACGTCATGCCCCTGCCCACCGCTTCCACCCACATCCACCCCGACCCGACCCGCACCCGCAAGTTGCTGCTGAAACGCGGCGAACTGGATCGCCTGATCGGCGCGGTCGAGCGCCGTGGCTATACCCTCATCCCGCTCGCGCTGTACTGGAAACGCGGCCGCGCCAAGCTCGAAATCGGTCTTGCCAAAGGCAAAAAGCTGCACGACAAGCGCGCGACCGAAAAGGCCCGCGACTGGGAACGCCAGAAAGGCCGTCTGCTGCGGCACGTCTGAAGCCGCATGGTTTTTGCTGTCATGCCGGCGACGGCCGGCATCCAGTCGAAATCAAGGTATCCCGGCGCACAGGCCGGGATCACTGATCGGACTGGACCCCGGCCTTCGCCGGGGTGACGAGGTGGCAGCAGCAATGTCGCTTACCGGCCTCGGCTTTGGCCTCCTGCGTTGCCCTACCGCCTACATCCATGTAGGCGTTCGCCGGGGTGACGAGGCAGTAATAGCAAGCCTCTAAAAGAATCCACACAACATGCGCAATTACTCATAAAATAGAGCCTCACTGTGGGGGCGACCTGGTCTCGACGTGGGTCGCGAAACCTGAAGTGCATGCCGAGGTGCAGGATTCCTCGTAAAACTGTCTTGCAACAACGCTTAGCTGCGAACGATAGCAACTACGCCCTAGCCGCCTAATCCCGGCTAGCCTCTG
>DASSRV010000223.1:0-14928 GCA_035701605.1 Gammaproteobacteria bacterium | reverse complement strand
ACGGCGAAGTCACCGATGCCGACGTGGACGTGTTCGAGCGTGAAAGCGTCTTCATCGAACGCGTGCTGGCGCCGCTGGTGACGGAACTGCCGGAACTGAAAGTGGTGTTCGAGCACATCACCAGTCGCGCGGCGGTGGAATTCGTGCTGGGTGCGTCGGCGAACGTCGCCGCCACCATCACGCCGCAGCACCTGCTGCACAATCGCAACGCGTTATTCCGGGGCGGCATCCGTCCGCACTATTACTGCCTGCCGATCCTGAAACAGGAAGCGGACCGCGCCGCGCTGGTCGCCGCCGCCACCAGCGGCAACCCGAAATTTTTTCTCGGCACCGACAGCGCACCGCATGCGCGCCAGGCCAAGGAAACCGCCTGCGGCTGCGCGGGCATGTTCACTGCGCATGCCGCCATCGAACTCTACGCCGAGGTATTCGATGCCGCGGGCGCACTCGACAGGCTGGAAGCCTTCGCCGCGTTTCACGGCGCGGATTTCTACGGCCTGCCGCGCAACCCGGATCGCATCCGCCTGCGGCGTACGCCCTGGCAGGTGCCCGCCAGTTACCGTTTCGCGGCGGACGCGCTGGTGCCGTATCGCGCCGGCGAAAGCGTCGCCTGGTCACTCGCCTGAATACTGCCGATGCCTGATTCAGTCATACCGCATGCGTTTGCCCGGCGTTTTCGCGGTTTCCTGCCGGTGGTGGTGGACGTCGAAACCGGCGGCTTCAATCCGCACACCGACGCGCTGCTGGAAATCGCGACCGTGCTGGTGGATATGGACGATGCCGGCAGCCTGCACCGCGGCGCCACGCATTCCTTTCACGTGCAGCCTTTCGAGGGCGCCAACCTCGAACCGGCCGCGCTCGCCTTTACCGGCATTGATCCTCACCACCCGCTGCGTCCGGCGCTGCCGGAGCGCGAGGCGCTGCGGCGCCTGTTCCGCGAAGTACGCGACGCCTTGCACCACTACGATTGCACGCGCGCGGTACTGGTCGGACACAACGCCTTCTTCGATCTGGGATTTCTGAACGCCGCCGTCGCGCGCAGCGGCGTGAAACGCAACCCGTTTCATCCGTTCACGAGCTTCGATACCGCAACCCTGGCCGGGGTGGCCGTCGGGCAAACCGTGCTGGCGCGTGCGGCCGAAAGCATCGGTCTGAGCTGGGACAGCAGTGCCGCGCATTCCGCGGCCTATGACGCCGAGAAAACCGCGGAACTGTTCTGCGAAATCGTCAATCGCTTCAAGCCCGGCTACGAAAAGCACGCGCGCGACATCGAGGTCTGGAATCCGGAAGCGGGAGATTGACAAGGGGATGAAGCAGGATCGCCAAGCGATCAATAGGCGAACTGCGCAATATTTCACCACCGTATTGAGAGCTTATCTCAAAATCCCGTTCGCCCTGAGCGTAGCGCCGCAGGCGCGGAGTCGAAGGGGACTAAGCCTATGATTTTTATATGTTTCGACTTCGCCTGCCCTGAGCTTGTCGAAGGGCTCAACACGAACGGTTGAATAATTTTGAGATGAGTTCGAGTAACGCAATCAAGCCGATGCCGCTGCAAATTCGATGCCTGCATTGATGCGGCTCGCCACAATGCCAGCATCTGTCAAACCGCATAGCGGGCATTGCCACTCTCTTGCAGTTTCCATAATCTGAACTAGACTTCTTGTTGAAACATGATCCGGGGGTAGTCATCAGAGAAATCGCAGTCGGCACAATGAAGCCGAGGCAGACACCTTGCGCCGGGCATTCAGGGCAATCCCGGCCGGTTCGGTCACCCTGCCTCATCCTCGAAAACAAACAATCAACAATCGAGAGGCGTGAACATGGCGAATTCGAAATTATTCGGCCGCGACGAGGACAAAAAACAATCGGATCAGGTCAAGGAAAAGCAGTATGCACCCGGCACCCGATTGCCTTACGATCCGGCGCTTCCGGACCGCCTGCGGCAGCAGCATCGGGAAATCATTCAAGTTCTCCAGGACACCATTGCCGCCGCCCGGGACGGAAAGTACCGGCAGGTTGAGGACTTGCTGGGCGAATTCCAATACAACTACCAGAATCACCGTTTTGAAAAGAATCAGCGCTTCATCCCCTACATGAACCACTGCCTCGCAAACAACCGCGGGCACAGCGAACTGGTTCTAAAAATCACTTCCGCCACGCGCCATCTGGACCAGCGCGTTATCGCGGCTATCGGCAAGCACAAGCAGAACGGGGTAACGGACCGGAACCGGAACGAAGTCGTTCAGGAACTTCAGCAAATTGATTCGGATTTGAAAAAACACATGCGGGAGGAAGACGAATTCATCTATCCGATGTACCGACCGCCCGAGGCCTATCAATATTCCTGATATACGTACTCACAAAGAGGCCCTTCGCGGGGCCTCTTTGCGGGTATTTACGCGTGCTTGATGCCGTTGTCATCGAGCAGTTGCAGCAACTCGCCGGATTCCGCCATTTCCATGGTGATGTCGCAACCGCCGACCAGCTCGCCTTTCACGAACAGTTGCGGGAACGTCGGCCAGTTGGAGAATTTCGGCAAATTGGCGCGGATCTCCGGATCCGCCAGCACGTTGACGTGCCCGAACTCCACGCCAAGGGCTTTCAGCACCTGCGAGGTGCGCGCCGAGAATCCGCATTGCGGAAAATCCGGCGTGCCTTTCATGTAGAGCAGCACCGGATTGCCGGCAATCTGTTCCTTGATGCGTTCGTTCACATCCATCCTGATCACTCCTGCGCCGCCGGCGCCTGAATCTCGAGTTCGGAAACGACGTCCCGTACACCGCCCACGCTTTTCGCCAGCCGGACCGCCTCGTCACGCAAGCCCGCGGATGGCAGGGTGCCGCTCAGGGTCACCACCCGATTCTGCGTTTCCACGTGTATATGGAAGGACTTGAGCCCGGTGTTGCCCAGTAGCTTGGTCTTGATTGCCGTCGTGATATAGGCGTCATCCATGTAACTGCCGACCTGCTGGCCCAGCATGGGATGATCGTCCTGTTTCGATGCGCAGCCCGCCGTGACGGCGAGCATGCCGCAAGCGGCGATCAACAGGGCAGCAAGACCGGTACGCACGTGTCGCCTCGTCCGGAATCAGCCGAGATTCTTCGCGGCAAAATCCCAGTTCACCAGCTTCCACCAGGCCTCGATGTACTTGGGGCGCGCATTGCGGTAGTCAATGTAATACGCATGTTCCCAGACATCGCAGGTGAGCAGCGGCGTGTCGCTGCCGGTGAGCGGAGTGTCCGCATTGCCGGTGGTCACCACGGCCAGCTTGCCGTCGCCCTTCTTCACCAGCCAGGCCCAGCCGGAGCCGAACTGGCCGGCGGCCTTGTCGCTGAAATCCTTCCTGAAGGCGTCCATCGAGCCGAAAGACTGCCTGATGGCGTCGGCCAGTTTGCCCTGCGGTTCGCCGCCGCCGTTCGGGCTCAGGCTGTGCCAGTAGAAGGTGTGGTTCCAGATCTGCGCCGCCTGGTTGAACATCCCGCCCTTGGCGCGTTTGACGATGTCTTCCAGTTTGCTGTTCTCGAATTCGCTGCCCGGCAGCAGTCCGTTGAGCTTGTCCACGTAGGCCTTGTGGTGCTTGCCGTAGTGGAATTCAAGCGTTTCCTTCGAGATATGCGGCGCGAGCGCATCCATGGCATAGGGCAGTGCGGGCAGTTCATGAGTCATGGCCATCTCCTGGAAAATATTCCTGGGTAACGCGAAGCAGGACCGGCGCTGGGGCCGTTCGAGACGGTGGGAATGCAACCGGAACACGGCAAAGTCTAAACCTCCGCCTCATGTCCGGCAAGTTGCGCAGTACCGAGCGGAGTCCGGAACCCCTTGTCGCGAACCGGGGCGTACCGGCTGTGCCCTATAATGCGCAGCATGAATGCACTGGAACTGCCCGACGACATCGCCGCAAGCGTGCGTCACGCGCTGGTCGAGGACATGGGCAGCGGTGACCTGACCGCCGCGCTGATCGAGCCGCACATGCGGGCGCGCGCGCAGGTCGTATCCCGCGAACCGGCCGTATTGTGCGGTTGCGCGTGGTTTGACGAGGTGTTCCGGCAACTCGACCCCGCAATTCACGTGGTCTGGCAAGCGCACGACGGCGACGCCGTGCAGGCGGATCAGTTGCTCTGCCGGCTGACCGGCCCGGCGCGTCCGCTGCTCAGCGGCGAGCGCACCGCACTCAATTTCCTGCAAACCCTGTCCGGTACCGCGACCGTGGCGCGCCGGTATGCCGAAGCAGTCCACGGCACGCACGCGACAATCCTGGACACGCGCAAGACCCTGCCGGGATTGCGCCACGCGCAGAAATACGCCGTGCGTTGCGGCGGCGCCGGCAATCACCGTATCGGCCTCTACGACGGCATCCTCGTCAAGGAAAACCACATCATGGCCGCGGGCAGCATTGCTGCTGCGGTGACGGCGGCACGCCGTCAGTCAACCGCAATCAAGGTGGAAGTCGAAGTCGAAAACCTGGATGAATTGCGCGAGGCACTTGCGGCAGGCGCCGATATCGCCTTGCTGGACGATTTCACGCTGCCGCAACTGCGCGAGGCGGTGCGGCTCAATGCGGGCCGCATGAAACTGGAAGCCTCGGGCAGTGTTGATCTCGACAGCGTACGCGCCGTGGCGGAAACCGGTGTGGACTACATTTCCGTGGGCGCGCTCACCAAACACGTCCGCGCGGTGGACCTGTCCATGCGCTTTGAATTGAACGCCGCCGGCGGTTGATCAGATCTCGAAGTCCGGAATGCCGCGCAGCAGGCGGTCGCACTCGTCCTTTTCCAGCGGCATGCTGAACAAGTAACCCTGCATCTTCGAACAACCGCCCTTGCGCAACTGCTTCATCTGCGCCACGCTCTCCACACCCTCCGCGATGACGTCCAGATCCAGATTCTCCGCCAGATTGATGATGGAACGCGCGATTGCGGCATCCTGGTCGCTCTTGGCGATCTGCTCGACGAAGGCGCGATCCACTTTCAGCACGTCCACCGGCAGGCGCTTGAGATAGACCAGCGAGGAATGCCCGGTGCCGAAATCATCCAGCGCGATGCGCACTCCCAGGTTCTTGAGTCCCTGCAGCACGCGGATGCTGTTCTCCATGTCGTGCATCACCAGGCTTTCGGTGATCTCGAGCTGCAAGACTTCCGGGGGTGCCCCGGTTTCCCTGAGCGCGGTGGTGACGAAATCCAGCAGGTTGCTGGACGCGAACTGACGCACGGACAGGTTCACCGCCAGATGGAACGGTCGTCCGCGCAGGGCCTTGTGCCATTCCCTGGCCTGCAAACAGGCTTCGCGGATCACCCATTGCCCGAGCGGCACGATCAGCCCGGTTTCCTCCGCCAGGGGGATGAATTCGGACGGCCAGATCATGCCCCATTCCGGATCCTGCCAACGCACCAGCGCCTCGACGCCGATCACCCCGCCGCGATCCACGTCGAACTGCGGCTGGTAGTGCAGGATCATCTCCGTGCGTTGCAGGGCCTTGCGCAGGGCGTTCTCGCGCGACTGATGCAGCATGGCACGGGCGTGCATGTCCTGGGTGAAGAACTGGTAGTTGTTGCGGCCGCGCTCCTTGGCCTTGTACATGGCGATGTCGGCATTGCGCAGCAGCACGTCGGCATCCTCGCCGTCACCGGGGCTCAGGCTCAGGCCGATGCTGCACGTCAGGTTGGCTTCGGTTTCCCCCAGCAGGATCGGTTCGGTCGCGGACTCCAGGATGCGCTCGCAGATGGTGGTGACGGTTTCGATGTTCTGGCATTCTTCCAGGATCACGGTGAATTCGTCGCCGCCCAGCCGCGCCACGGTGTCGCCGGCACGCACGCAGGCCAGCAGGCGCTTGCCGATGGTACGCAGCACCGTGTCGCCGGAATGGTGCCCCAGTGAGTCGTTCACGTTCTTGAAGCGGTCCACGTCAATGAACAGGAGCGCCACGTTCTGCTTGTTGCGCCGCGCCTTGGACAGCGCCTGGGTCAGGCGATCCATGAACAGCGCGCGGTTCGGCAGCCCGGTGAGCCGGTCATAATTGGCCAGTTGCCGGAAGCGCTCCTCGGCCTGGCGTCGGTCCGACGCGGTGATGGCGAGCGCCACGAAATCCGCCAGCGAACTGGCAAAACTGGCTTCGTCCCGGGTCCATTCGCGCGCGCTGCCCGTGTGCTCGTGGAATATCACGCCGCGCACGCGCTGCCCGTGGCGGAATGGCGCGCCGAGGATCGCCGTCACGTTGTTGGGGCGCAGGTATTCCGCGTTGAAGCTCTGCAAGCGTGTATCCGTGGCGACATCGCTGATGGCACAGGTGCGGGTTTCCTGCATCATGCGGAACAGTTCCGGACTGCGCGCGTATTCAACCGTCAGGTCCGGCTTGCTGTCATGATGCGTGTCCTGCAGCAGATGGATGCAGCGCAATGCCTTGCTGGAATCATCCATGAACCAGACGCTGACCCGTTTGCAGCGGATCGCCTGTACGGCCTTTTCGCAAATCACGTGCAGCGCACCGCGCACCTCACCAGTCGAAATGCTGGCTTCGCGGGCCAGTTCCAGCAGCGACTGGCTGTGCCGGCGCATGCGCTCCTCGCCCTCGCGCAACTTGGTCTCGACCCGGGTACGCTGCGAGGATTCGCCGGTCAGCTCATCCACGATGCCGGCATAAGAGAAACGCAGACGCAAGCCCTGTTCGATCTGGCTGCTGGCGCGCCAGGCGAGCAAACCCAGGAACACGCCAATCAGCAACACGATGCCCGCAATCCCGGTGGTGAGCAGTTGGGCGTCCAGCAGCAGACGAACGATGACAGGAGCAAGAACAACGATGACGAACGCGAGGTAATGCGAGATTCGAGGTGCCAGCACCGGCACCGCCACCGCCGCAACCGTCGCCAGCATCAGGGCCACGAAGGCTTCATCGAGCGGCGTCGCGAGCTGATGCAGCAGCACACCGGCCGCGCCCCAGGCAGCCGCGAGCAAAAGCGTGGTAATAAAGTAACTGCGCGTCCAGGCGCCGCTGCGCTCGACCTTGATATTGCGCAGACTGAATCCGATGCCCAGCACAACGCGCACCAGCGAGGCACCAAGCACGCACGCAACCCACGCCGTGAGCTGTACATGCGAAACGTCGTTCCAGAACAGCCAGGCCGCGACCAGCGCGCCGGTTGCCGCCGGCAGATCCGCCCAGCGCCCGAAATGGAACAGCAGGTTGGTCTGCTCGGCCCGAACCTGCCGCTGGACTTCCGGGTTGTTGATTTCCGGGCAAACCGCCGTGGTTATCGGCACGCGCCTGACTCCTTGGTTCTGTACGCGGGGCACCGCGGACGAGATTGGTGCTCGACACCCTTTCTCGATAACGCCGGGACAGCCGCGCCCCGGATCGCCTCCCTTTTCGAAGGACGAGCCATTATTTTACATAATCAAAGAGATTGCAAGATTTGTCCACAAGGGCAAGTAAACCCGAAGGCCGGCCCGGTTGGCAAGCCTTGGGAACCCCGGGCAGGATTCGGTTCAGAGCGGCGCGGGATGGCCCAGCATGTGCAACACCGCTTCCGGCGACTGGGGTCGCGCATACAGAAAACCCTGTCCCTGATCGCAGCCGAGTTCGCGCAGAAGCTGGTGCTGGGTGCGGGTTTCCACGCCCTCGGCAATCACGGTGATGTCGAGGTGCCGGGCCATGGCGATGATGGCGCGCGTGATGCTGGCCTGATCGTGATTCACGGACAATTCGTTCACGAACGAACGGTCAATCTTGAGGTAATCCACCCGGAAATGATTGATATAGCTCAGCGAGGAATACCCGGTGCCGAAATCGTCCACCGCGATGTCCACGCCCAGCTCGTGCAACTGCTTGAGGATTTCCCGGATGCGTTCCGGGTCGCCCATCATGACGCTTTCGGTGATCTCCAGCACCAGGGTATGCGGCGACAGGCCGTTCTCGATCACCGCCGCCGCCACCTGATCCACGAAATCCGCCTGATGCAGTTGCCGTACGGAGATGTTCACCGCCAGATGCACCCGTGTGTGCCCTGCCTGTCGCCACGCCGCCATTTGCCGGCACGCGGCCTGCAATACCCATTGCCCGAGCGGCACAATCAGGCCGGTCTCCTCCGCCACCGGAATGAAACGCGTGGGCGGAATCAGGCCGAGTTCGGGGTGGCGCCAGCGCGCCAGCGCTTCCACGCCGAGAATCTGGCCGGTGCCGAGGTCCACGTAGGGCTGGTAATCGAGCAGCAATTCGCCCTGCTTGATGGCGCGCCGCAATTTGGTACCGAGCAGCAGCATGTCGGCCGAGGCGCGGTTCATTTCCGGCAGGTAGATTTCGCAGGCATTGGGTGCGCGCTGCTTGGCGCGCGCCAGCGCAATGTTGGCGTTCTTCACCAGACCGGCCGCGTCCGCACCATGCGCCGGGTACACGGCAATGCCGATGCAGGCGGACAGATACAACTCGTTGTCGCGGCTGCTGAACGGCTGCTCCAGCATGCGTAGCAACTGTTGCGCAAGAACCGGCGCGGTCTGTTCCGCATGTTCCTGCCGCAGAATCAGGCAGAAGCTGTCGGACCCCAGGTGATACACGCTGCTTGCCGGGCTGGCGTGGCGCACCAGGCTCTGCGCGAACTGCTGCAGCAGGTCATCGCCCACGCTGTCGCCGAAGGAATCATTGATGATCTTGAAGCCGTCGAGGTCAATCGCCAGCACCGCCAACGCGCCTTCAACCCCGGTACCGGATTGCAACACGGCCGACAGGTATTCATCCATGGCCTGTTTCGCGGGCAGACCGGTGAGCGCGTTGTGACGTTCCAGGAACACCACCTGCTGCTGGTACTGCCTGAGCCGGCTCTGATCGCTCAGCACCGCGATGTAGTTGCAGAGCCTGCCGTTGGCGTCACGCAAGGCATCCAGGCTGAGCAAGGCCGGTTCATAGTCCCCGTTCGCACGGCGCACTTCCAGTTCGCCCTGCCAGCGCTGATCGCGCTCGATTTTGGCGAGAATCTCGCTGCGCAGGGCGCTGTTCACCGGCCCGGCGTGCAGGCATGACCAGGGCGATCCGGCGATTTCGGCCTGCCGCTCGCCGGTAATTTCGGTGTATCCCGGATTCACCGACAGCACGCGCAATTCCGTATCCAGCGTCACCACGCCCTGCGGAATGCACTCCAACGTGCGGGCCGCAAGCGCAAGCTGCGCTTCCGCGCGCACCTGCGCCGTCACGTCCACCATCGCCCCCACCATGCGCGCGGGCCTGCCGTCCGCATCGTGCACCATCAGGCCGCGGTCATACACTTCGGCGTAGCTGCCGTCCGCACGCAGCATGCGATAACGGCTTTCCCAAAGACCCTGACCACTTCGCACATGCGCGCTGACGCTGTTGCGCACGCGGTCGCGATCATCCGGGTGCAGGTGCGCAAACCAGTCGCGCACCGTGTCCGCCCGGGTGTAACCGAATACCCGCTCAAGACCGTTGTTGTGCCAGGTGGCGTCGGTCTTGAGGTTCCAGTCCCAGATCACGTCGGTGGTCACCGAACTCACCAGGCGCAGGCGCTCCTCGCTCTCGCGCAGGGCTTCCTGCACGGTACGGCGCACGCTGATGTCCACCCCGATGCCGACCAGGCAATAACGTCCGCCGATGCGTGCGCGCCGGGCGCTGAACAGGCACGGCAGGCCCTCGCCCTGCCGGCTCAGCAGCGTCACTTCCATGTTGAACTTGCCGCGCTTGAAGCCGGTGGTGATGCCGCGACGGAAAGTGTCGCGTTCCCCGGCGGCCACGAAATCCCAGGCCCGCATCACGACAATTTCGCTGGCGCTGTACCCGCTGCTGCGCTCCAGTTCCCGGTTCCAGCGCAGCAGTCTGCCGGTTTCGTCGAACATGCAGAACGTGCCCGGCAGGGCCCCGAGCAGGCTGCGGGTCACGCTGCGATCATCTTCAATCTCGGGCTGGTCGGTCGCGGGTCCGTCGCGGGTGTTGTCTTCGTGCATAGCAGGCTGTTCCACAGTCGGCGATTCGGGCGAGGCAATCACATCGCCGTACGCGCAAGGCAACGGCACTCTTTTTTGGTCTTTTTTGCCCAAAAGCTATTTATAGCTGCTTTATGGGATTTAGCAACTGTTAATTTTGATAATTGCCCAAAAAATGCACAAAACCGGCGGAAACCCGTGACAAGGAATCGTCCCTGAACAAAAAGCCCGCAACGTTGCCGGTGCGGGCTTTCCCTCGGACTGTAACGGGACTCAATGCGAAGTACCGCTCGCGAAGTCCAGTACGGTGGCCTGGATATCCTGCTGCAAGTCTGCGGCGACCTGATCCATGAGCCGCTGTTTGGCCAGGCTGGCATCGCTGGCAGACACTTTCAGCGCCCAACGCCGGATGCCGTGCGCCGCACCGGCACGGTGCATGCTCACTTGCAGGCTACCGGTCAACCAGTACCAACCCGCGCGTTCCGGCAAGGCGTGGTATTCCAACTCCGCACTCACCGCGTAGTCGCCGCCTTCGGTGACGCTGAAGCCGGCATCCGCCAGCGCGCCCGCCAGCAATTTCCGCACGGCCCCGGCCTCCTGCCCTGTCGCATCGGCCACAATGGTCAGCTGTGCCAGCAGCGCGCTGCGATCCGCTTCGAGCTTGCCCAGACTCCAGGGTGGCGGCAGGCCGCGCCCGGTCAGGTCCGCCACCTGCAACTCGCGCTGCAATTCCGCGCGCTCGGTCTGGGCCGCCACGGCATGACTGGCGGCCGCAATTTTCACCAGGAGATCGCTGCTGGTCTGCGCTTGCGCCAGATAACCGCGGGTGCCGGCATCGAGATCGCCGATCTGCGTGCGCAACGCGGCAGCCGCCTTGGCGCGCGATAGCGTGGCCAGTGCGTAGTACAACTGGGTGTGCGGATCGCGCCAGATGTCGGCAATTTCCACGCCGCGCAGCATCTGCCGGGTGTGGGTGCTGATGTCACGGCTCACGTCCAGGGTGTTTTTTGTGCCGGCACCGGACTGCGCGAACGAAGCGGTGTCGTGACTGGCCTCACTCACCTGCACGGAAAAGGTCTTGGCGAGATCGGCGCGTGCGCGATCGCGCGCGGTCGCCGCATCGTCGGCCTGACCGCGTCCGGTGATGAAACGCGATGCGGGATACTGTGCGCTCTGACCCAGCACCCAGTCGGGCCGGGCATCCGGTTTCGGTGCCTGACTGCATGCCGCCAGTGCGCCCAGCAATGCGATGCAGACAAACCCTGTGCGTGTATTCATGGCGGGATCCTCTTGCCGTCAATATGAAACAAAATGCCAGGTCGCAAACGTCATGCGTCCGGGCCGGACGATTACGTTCCCGAAGCGCCGGGTTTCGATGATGCCGCCACCGGCACCCTGCAACGAGACCACCAGATCGTACTGGCCCGGCGGCACTCTCAACCGCGCCAACTGGATGTTGTCCGGCAGCGTGGTCCAGGCGCGTGTGTCGGCCTGATCCACGGCCGTGCCGATGAGGCTCAACAGCGCGCCCATGCCCTGTTGCCGGTTGTCCGCCTTGTTGGCAAGCGCCTGTCGCGCGACATTGCGCGAGATTTCGTAGGCGGTCAAGCGCGGCAGTTGCTCGTTCAGCGCGCGTTCGGCATTCGCGCTCACGCTCTCGACCCGCACGGTTACGGCACGGTGGCCGCCGATTTCAAGCACAGCCTGCGCCACGAGCGGGCGGCGGACTTGCAGACGCGGCAGCGAGATACTGAAAAAATGCCCGCTGACCGGGTCCTGCACCACGCTGGTGGCCGCCAGTTTGCGCGGTGCCAGGCCGTTGCTGAAGATGAACACCACCTGGCCGTCGGCATCGGTGGCGGACACCGGCGGCCAGGCATTCACACCGAAGCGGCTGCGGTAACCGTCGCGCTCCTGATCGAGTCCGAGGTAATCCGCAAACCGGCACAGGCTGACCTGCAAATCGCGCGGCATGGCGGCATCCGCAACGCCCTCTGCGCGATACGCCTGGTAGGCCTTGCGGTAGGCGATCATGGCATTGCTCCAGTCGCCCGCATCCTCGTACACCAGGCCCGCGAAATAACGCGCGAACGCGTCCCCGCCGTGCGGCGCCGCATCCGTGACCGGATACAGGCGCTTGAGCAGATCGTCTATCTGTCTGACTTCCACGCGCGCGCCGCCGGCATCGTTCATTTGCAGGTAGTTGAGCGCCTGATACACGTACACCAGCAGACGGCCGTACAGCGCGGTCTGGAAACTGCGCAGGTTTTCGGTCAGCGTCAACGCGGCCGCGTTCTCGCTGATGCTGGTGGCTTCGAGGTAACGCATCACGTGTTTGGCCTGCCCAAAGGCTGCCACGCTGGCGGCGTAATCGCCCTGCATGCGCAAGATCATGGCCTTGTCCAGCAGATACAGCGCCTCGTCCCGACCGCCCGCCATGGGTTGCAGGGCCTTGAGCGCCGCGGCCGGATCGTGACGCGCCAGCGCCTGATCCACGCGTTGCAGGCTGCCGGTGTAGGTGGCGCAGCCGGTGACCACGACCAGCACGACAGCGGCGAACCCGGCGGCACGCCACACCCTTCCACCCCTGTCACGGCCCGGGGCGGTGTTGTTCCGCTCCGCCGCCATCGCTGGCGCTTACGGGCGAATGCCGCTGCGCGACACCACCTTCTTGATCTTCTTCTGCCCGACCCAGGCGATCACGTTGTTGTGCATGTTGATGAGACGCAGATCCACCTGATAGTACTTGACCGCCTTCTCGCCGGCCGCGTCAATGATGGTGTTGATGGTGCCCTGCATCATGAAGTCGGCGCCGATCTCCTGGCCCATGGCGCTGCGCGTGGCCTCGCTGGCATTCAGGTCCTGGTCCTGGCGTTCCCCGCGCACTTCGCCGCGCTGACTGGACGAGGCCACGAACTGTACCTTGCCGGAATTGATGAGTTCGCGCTGCATGTCATCTATGAACGTGGATACGCTGATGTGCTCCGAACTCAGGTTGTTGATGTCGCCGACGATCACGGTCGGCTGCCGGCCGCCGTGGCCGCGTTCGTAGTTGCCGAGCCAGGGATCGCCCAGCATCTGGCTGATCATCTGCTGTGCGGTGAGGTTGGCGTCCGTATCGTTCCAGTAACCGGACACGTCGGTGACCTGATCCGGGGCGATGCGTTGTACCGTCGGCGTGGTGGAGCAGGCCGTCAGTGTCGCGGCGCCGGCCAGCACCAGCACGGCAATCAGATGACGATGGATGCGGCTCATTGCTGATCTCCCTTGGCGGCGTTGTCGAACAGGTTATCGGCGTGCGCGGCGAAGTAGTTCTTGAAACCGGCGTTCATCTGCTGCGCACCGGCCACCATCTGCTTCACGTTTTTCATGTCCAGTTCCGCCAGGCTCCACACCGCGCCGCTTTTCGGATCGCGCCAGTGGGCAATGATTTGCGCGCCGCTCACGTTCTGGTTGGTGACGTTCTCGATCTGGCGCGACACCGAGGCCTCGTTTTCCTGGTCCTGGCCGCTGCCCACGGAGGCGGCATAATCCTGCGACACCACGTGCATCAGCGACGACAGCACGCGCGCGACTTCCGCGCGGGCACGTTCGTCCGCGGTCGAGGTTTGCAGCGACAGGTCGTTCATGGACGGTGCCGAGCCGATGCCGTGGATCAGCCGTTGATCGTCGTCCTTCAAGGCCTGGCTGCCCTGATTCACCCAATCCGGTGCGCCCTTGATGCCGAGATCGCTCTTGACCACGGTACGACTGGAACAGGCCGCGAGCGACAGCACTATCGCGCACACCACGGCCACACGGGCCACAATTCTGCTGGACATCATGAGAATTCTCCTGAATCCGGGATGCACCCGTGCCGGGTGCGTGCAAACCGACTCTGCCATCATGCTACGCCAACGCCGCCGCCACGGCACAGGGGCACGTACCGCGGTGAAAAGCCTTGGCCTATTATATTGACATGGAAATCCTGAAAGTTATCCGCGGGCCGATCCGCCTTACAGCGCTGCTGCTTGCCGCGGGCCTGCTTGCGGCATGCGCGAGTTACGCCGCCCGTGAACACGCCCATTACCTGCATCTGGCACAGCAGGACGATGCCAGCTGCGGGGAACAGGGCTGGCATTACCCCGCGCCGCGCTACGTGACCTGCCGCATGAAATTGCAGGATGCCCGCCAATACCGGGACTGGATGAACCTGCAACTCATGCACCAGACCCAGGCCCGTCCCACCGGCATTGCCCCGGCCTACCCCTACAAGGAGGCTTACCGGCCACTGAACCGCGATCACTACAGTTGCCGCTACACCCAGGAAGCGGGGCAGGACTACATCCTGTGCAGCGAATCCGAGCATGCCGCCGGTACGCCACCCCCCTGATTCCGCCAGTTCCCTGTACCAGCGCATCTATGCCGAAGTCCGGCGCATTCCGCGCGGCCGCGTCAGTACCTACGGCGGCATCGCGCGCCGCCTCGGCGGCTGCGGCCCGCGCCAGGTCGGCTACGCCCTGGCCGCATTACCGGTCGGTTCGCGCGTGCCCTGGCACCGGGTCGTCAACCACAAGGGAGAAATCAGCTTGCGGGAAGGCTCGGCCCGGCAACGCCAGCGGCTCGAAGCCGAGGGCCTGCGGTTCAATGCCCGCGGGCGCATCAACCTGTCCGAAGCCGGCTGGCCGGCCTGAATCCGGGGACGGGGCCTTTTATTCGCCGGCCCCCTTGCATAGCTATTGTGAAGTTAATAGTATTGCTGACATCTTACTAATGGATGCCCCCTCAGACGGGCGACCGAATGACCGAAGATGACGCCCCCTTACGCAAGTTCCAGAAAGAGCTCAACGCCGGCATCGTGGCATTGGTCCTGCTTGCGACCCTGGATCAGGCACGGGAACCGCTATATGGCTACCAGATCGCCAAACAGCTCGAACACGGCGAAGCCGACGCCAGCATCATGAAACAGGGCACCCTTTATCCTGTGTTGCGCTCGCTTTCCGCCAGCGGTCTGTTGGACAGTCGGGT
>DASSRV010000222.1:0-10049 GCA_035701605.1 Gammaproteobacteria bacterium | reverse complement strand
GCCACCAGCAGCCCGCCGGCCACGATCGGTGGTGCCTGGATGGCGTCGCTGTCGAGACTGACGCGCGCCACAAAGCTGCCGTCGGCGGCGGACATGAAATGCAGATAGCCCTCGAGATCGCCGACCACCACGGTGTTCATGTACGGCACCGGCAGCGTGACATCGCGCGCGCGCAAGGCGGGCTGGGTCCACACCGGCACCCCATTGCCCTTGTTCAGCGCCCACACCGCGCCGTGCGTGTCGCTGACATACAGGTAACGGGCATCGCTGCTCACGCCGGTGTAACTCGACAGCTCGCGCGACCATTCCGGCTGCCCGGAAGACGGCGACAACGCGGCGATCTTGCCCTGGAACGTGACCGCGTACAGCGTGCCATCGTAACCGAGCACGCCATCGAGATCCACCAGACGCGACAGTTCGTCGCTGCCGGTCGGCGTGGACACCGCCACTTCCCAGCGCTGGCTGCCATCCGTCATGTTCAGTGCCACGAGCTTGCCGGTGTTGAGCCCCACGTACACGGTATCGCCGATCACCAGCGGCGCGGCCGAGCCGCGCAGGGAAAGTTTCGCGGGTTCGCGCGACACGTCCCACAGTGTGCTGCCGGAATCCAGCGCCAGCGCGATGATGTGTCCGTTGCCGGCGTGCAATACCACGGCATTGCTGCTGACCGCCGGCGGCGCGAGGACTTGTGCCGCCACATTGGTGTGCCAGCGTTGCTTGCCGGTCGCGGCATCCAGTGCCAGTATCGTGCCGTCCTGCGCCGCCATCACCAGCACGCCGTTACCGACGCCCGGTCCGGCGCTGAAATCGAAATCGGTATCCGTCTTCCACAGGCGCGTACCGTCCTTGAGACGGAAGGCATACACGTCGCCGTCCGCCGAGGCCGCGTACACGTTGCTGCCGTCACTCGCTGCAACGATGCCGAGATGCAGTATCGCATCCGACTCGCCGATGGAATGGCTCCACACGCGCTCAACCTGCACGCTGGACGTGAATTTGACCAGCGGCGCCGGCGGTTCGACGTTGTTGCTGAGGCATCCGGCCAGAAGCGCGGCGAGGCCCGCAAGCGGAATCAGCGCGACGTGTTTCACGGTTTTTTTGCTCCTGCGGCGGCTTTTGCCGTGCCGACAGCAGGCAGGCTGTCGAGTTTCATCTGCACCAGCGACTTGTCGCCCATTTCCTCGCTCCATTTCGCCAACGCCTGCCGGTACGCGGCACGCGCCTTGTCGGTCTGACCGAGTTTCAGGTAGGCATCGCCGCGCAGATCGGCAAATGCCGCCGCGAATCCACCCTCGTCCTTCACGTCCAGGGTGGCGATGGCGGCCTGCGCATCGCCCACCGCCAACTTCACGCGCGCGAGCCGCAGCTTCGCAAGCAGTACCAGGCTTTCATCCCGGCTGTGCCCGATGGCCCAGTCCAGTTGCTGCATGGCGGCATCCGGTTTGCCGGAACCGACGTCGTAACGTGCCAGCGCCAGCGCCGCCTGCGCGGCAAATGGCGTGTCCGAATAATCGTCGATCAGTTGGCTGCCGAGTTTCACCGCATCGGCCCCCTTGTTGCCGGTCAGCGCCTCGTCCATCTGCTTGAACAAGGTGGCCGCCGCGGCACTGCGCGCCTGCACCCGATGCTGCCAGTAACGCCAGCCGCCGATGAGAAGCAGCGCAATGACGATGCCGGCCACAATGGCACGGTAGTTCTCGCGCCACCACTTCTTGAGCCGTTCCGCCTGTTCACGATCCGAAAGGTATTCGTCCACACTCCACTCCTGAAAACGGGTGCCCACGAGCACCGCTGTATCAATGCAATTGTTTTGCCATATGTGCAGCCAGCGCATCCCACTCGAACTCGATCTGCTCCGTCGCATCGCGCAGCGGTTTCAGCGCCGCGCGTCCGGCTGCCGCCTCCTGCTCGCCCACGATCAACGCGTAACGCGCGCCGCTCCTGTCCGCGCGCTTCAGCTGGTTGCCGAAACTGCCGCCGCTGCAATCCAGCACCAGTCTCAGGCCGGGCAGCGCGTCGCGCAGACGCTCGGCCAGCAGGAAGCCGGCGCGTTCCGCGGCCGCACCCACACGCACCAGGTACACATGCGGTGCCGCGTCCGGGGCCGCCACACCCTCCGCTTCCATGAGCGCCACCAGGCGCTCGACGCCCATGGCAAAGCCCACTGCGGGTGCGGGGCGTCCGCCGAGCTGCGCCACCAGACCGTCATAGCGCCCGCCCGAGCACACCGCATCCTGCGCGCCGAGCCGGTCGGTGATCCATTCAAACACCGTGCGCGAATAGTAATCGAGCCCGCGCACCAGCCGCGGATTCACGCTGTAGGCAATGCCCGCCGCATCCAGCAACGCGCGCAATTCCTCGAAATGCCGCCGCGATTCCTCGTCCAGATGCTCGGCGAGACTCGGCGCGCCCGCCACCACGTCCTGCACCTGCGGCAGCTTGCTGTCCAGCACGCGCAAGGGATTGGTGTCGAGCCGACGCCGACTGTCCTCGTCGAGCCGGTCCAGATGCTGCGACAGGTAGGCGACCAGCTTGTCGCGGTACGCGGCGCGCGCCTCCATGCTGCCCAGCGAATTGAGTTGCAGGCTCACGTGACGGATCCCCAGGCGTTTCCACAGCCGCGCCGACATCACGATCAGTTCCGCATCAATGTCCGGGCCGGGCAGCCCGTAGGCTTCCACATTGATCTGCTGGAACTGGCGGTAACGGCCTTTCTGCGGGCGCTCGTGCCGGAACATCGGCCCCGCGCACCACAGGCGCTGCACCTGGTTGTGCAGCAGGCCGTTACTGAGTCCCGCGCGCACCATCCCGGCCGTCGCTTCCGGGCGCAGCGTCAGACTGTCGCCGTTGCGGTCCTCGAAGCTGTACATCTCCTTTTCAACGATATCGGTCACTTCACCGATGGCGCGCGCGAACAGCTCGGTCCTTTCCATGACCGGAATGCGCATCTCGCGGTAACCGTAGGCCGCCAGAATCTCGCGCGCGGTGTCCTCCACCTGCTGCCAGCGCGGCGTCGCGTCCGGCAATATGTCGTTCATGCCCCGGACGGGCTGGATCAGATTGGCCAAGGGAATACCCAGCGCTTCGTGTGGAACCGCTCAGCCGGTCTGGCGTGGCGGCGGCGCGCTGCCGAGCTTGAAGCGCGCAGTATTGTCCGACCGCGTGTATGCGGACTGATCGAATGCGGCACCGTTCAGCTCGATGCTCACACCCGGCGCATTGCCGAGAAACACCTGCAACGGCCCGGCCCCGGAGACCTGCACGTTTTCGCCGGCCGGCGCCAGATCGTAATACAGCCGGTTGCCGTCCACGTCGTACACCTCGATCCATGAGGCCTGATTGAGCGTGAAGCGCACGTGCGTCTCTATACCCACATCGTCGGCCGCAAGCGTGGCCGGAAGCTGCGGTCCGCTCGCCTGCTTGTGCGCCGGCAGCGACGGCAGTTCCACCGGCTTGCTGACATGCGGCCGCACCGGCGATGCCTTCGGCGGCGCACTCTGCGCGGCAAGCTGTTCGTTCACGGGCCCGGGAACCGGCGTGATCGCAGCGGCCGCCTGGGGCGGAGACACGCTGTTTGCGGCGGCGTGCGTTGCGTCCGGCACCGGTTGCACCACGGCGCTCTTGAGTGGTGCCTGGCTGCCGCGGCGCATCCACCAGGTGCCCGCCAGCACGCACAGGGCCGCCACCACCAGCACGGAAAATACCTGGGTGGTGACGCGCCGCATATGGCCATCGGTTTTCTGCGTGACCAGCGGCGGTGGCGCGGGTTTGCCGCTCTGCTGCTCGTAATGCGCCAGCACCTGCTCCTCGTCGAGTCCGAGCAGACGCGCGTAACCGCGCAGGTGACCGCGCACGAAAATCGGTGCGCCCAGTTGCACGTAGTCGCCGCGTTCCAGGCTGTCCAGGATCAAGTCGCTGACGTGCAATTCCTGTGAAGCCTGGTGCAGCGACAGGCCCCGCTGCTCGCGCGCGGCACGCAGCTCCGCGCCGAGCGCGGCGTGCACGTTGTCCGGGCTGCCTTCGGCCTGCGTGCTCATGGCTGGCCAAGCTCCTGCGCCTGCGGCGAATTCGGGAACGTGTCGCGCAGCTTCTTGGCATACTCCGCCGCCGCCGACATGTTGCCCAGCGCGCGTTCAACGCGTACACCCAGCAACAGCACTTCGGGGCGCGGCTGCTTTGAAACGGTGTCGAAACGCTCGATGAAGGCGCGCGCCTGCGGATATTTCTTCTGCTTGTAACTGAGCTGCGCCATTTCGTACAGCGCATTCGGATAAATCGGGTTGACCTGCAACGCCTTGCGGAAATACTGCTCCGCCGCCTTGCTGTCCGGGATCTGGCTGGCGCACACGCCGGCATTGGTGTAGGCCGCGGCGGGCGTGGAATACAGCGGGTTCTCCGCCGCCTTCAGGAAGTATTGCAGCGATTTCTGCTGCTTGCCGTGCTGGCACAGGAACACCGCGTAATTGTTCTGCACTTCGGGATTGTCGGGGGCCTTGTCGAACGCGGTCTCGTAGCTGTTCTCGGCTTTCCCGGCATCCCCCATGCTGTCGTAGAGCAGCCCGAGCGCAAGCCAGGCGTCGGCATTGTCCGAGTTCTGTTGCAGGGCTTTCTGGAGCTTCTGCATGGCCAGATCGCGATTGCCCTGACGCAGGTAGGCCACGCCCAGTTGCGTGTTGTACTCGGAAGCCTGCTGCATCGAAACCTTGTCGCCGGGGAACTGCGAGCTGCCGCTGCTGACGCAGCCTGCCAGCGCGGCAACGGCCGCCAGCATGAAGGCACCGACCGGGATCCTGTTCATGCACGCACCTCCGGGGCAGCCGCCGCGCGACGCGCTTCGCGACGGATGCGGTCCTGCACCTTGCCGGCCAACTGGCCGCAAGCCGCGTCAATGTCGTCGCCGCGCGTGCGACGCGTGATGGTCACGATGCCCTGCTGCCACAGGTATTCCGCAAAACGGTCAATCACCGCCTGCGGCGAGCGCCGATACTGCGTGCCGGGGAAGGGATTGAACGGAATCAGGTTCACCTTGGCCGGCACGTCGCGCAACAGGGCCGCCAGTTCGCGCGCGTGCGTCATGCTGTCGTTCACGCCATCCAGCATGACGTATTCGAAAGTCACGTGCACGTGACGGTGGTCCTGATTGGCGACGTAGTGCCGGCAGGCATCCATCAGCTCCGCAATCGGGTGCACCTTGTTGATCGGCACCAGCACGTCGCGCAACGCGTCGTTGGGCGCGTGCAGCGACACCGCCAGCGCCACGTCGCACTCCTCGGCCAGCTTGTTCATGTTCGGCACCAGCCCCGAGGTGCTGAGCGTGACGCGGCGCTTGGACAGGCCGTAAGCGAGATCGTCGAGCAGGATGCGCAACGTCGGCAGCACGTGCTTGTAATTCGCCAACGGCTCGCCCATGCCCATCAGCACCACGTTGGTGATGGCGCGATCCAGGCCGTGCGTCGCGCCCAGCCGCCGGTTCGCCAGCCACACCTGACCGATGATCTCGGCACTGGTAAGGTTGCGGTTGAAGCCCTGCTTGCCGGTGGCGCAGAAACTGCAATCCATGGCGCAACCGACCTGCGAGGAGATGCACAGGGTGCCGCGCTCGCTATCGGGGATGAACACCGTTTCGATGCCGTTCGCCGCATCCATGCGCAACAACCATTTGCGCGTGCCGTCTTCCGACACCTGTTCGGTAATGACGTCCGGCACGCGGATTTCCGCGCATTCGGCCAGCTTCGCGCGCAATGCCTTGCCGAGATCCGTCATGGCATCGAAATCCGCCACTCCGCGCTGGTACACCCACTGCATGAGCTGGCGCGCGCGGAACGGCTTCTCGCCGAGGCCCACGAAAAACGCCTCCAGCGCCGGACGATCCAGCCCCAGGAGATTCTGTTTTTGTGCGGTCTCAGTCATGCCGTACTCGGGGGTTCAGCGGGTGCGCGGACACAAATCCAGATCGGCGAAAAAGAATCCGATTTCCTGCTTCGCCGTTTCCGGCGCATCCGAGCCGTGCACCACGTTCTCGTCCACGGTCTGGGCGAAATCGCGGCGGATAGTGCCCGGCTCCGCCTTCTGCGGGTCGGTCGCACCCATCACCTCGCGGTGCTTGAGGATGGCGTTCTCGCCCTCCAGCACCTGCACCATCACGGGGCCGGAAATCATGAATTCCACCAGCGGCTTGAAAAACGGGCGCTCGCGGTGCACCGCGTAAAAGCCCTCGGCCTGCGCACGGCTCAGGTGCAGCATGCGCGCCGCCACGATCCGGAGGCCGGCCTTTTCAAAGCGGGCATACACCTCGCCGATGATGTTCTTCGCCACGCCGTCGGGTTTCACAATGGACAGGGTACGCTCAATCGCCACAAAAGACTCCAGAATCAAGGGGTTGCAAAGGATTTGCCGGGCCGGCACGGCCGGTACTCGGGGG
This sequence comes from Gammaproteobacteria bacterium, assembly GCA_035701605.1. Lineage (GTDB taxonomy): Bacteria > Pseudomonadota > Gammaproteobacteria > Natronospirales > REEB76 > DASSKW01. The sequence continues at coordinate 3,628 of DASSRV010000222.1, read as the reverse complement.
CCGCCCGGGTCAGGGGAAAAACGGCAGTTTCAAAAGGGCAAGTTTACCGGGACGGAGGCTGTTCCAGCAATGGAAGGCCGCTTTCCACGCTGTTCAGGGACGGCTCAGGAACCTGCTTGATTGGCTCGCCCGGCGCGGGTGGGCTGCCCCCTGAATCCACCATGCAGGCTGGGCTGATGAAGAAAGCCCAACATCTCATCACGCATCGAAATGCCCCTCGGCGCGCCCGAGACAAGCACGTAGTCAGCCCAATCTACGCACTGCGTATCTCAAATCGCGATGGCAACAATTACCGGGGAAAGCAGGTTGCTTCTCCACCAAGACCCGGCAAGCGCGGGCTCAGACCGTGAAGCTCTCGCCGCAGCCACACTCGTCCTTGATGTTGGGGTTGCGGAACTGGAAGGATTCGGCGAGGCCCTGGCGCACGAAGTCCACTTCGGTGCCGTCGAGGTAAGGCAGGCTTTCGCGCGGCACCACGACCTTGACGCCGCGATCCTCGAACACCACGTCGTCGCTGCCGGCCGCGTCGGCGTAATCCACGTCGTAGGCGAAGCCGGAGCAGCCGGTCTTGCGAATGCCGAGACGCAGGCCGAGACCGCTGCCGCGCTTTTCGAGGTAGCTGGTGACGCGCCGGGCGGCGGCATCGGTGAGGGTGATGGCCATGGTCAGTTCCGCTTGCCTGTTTCCAAGTTGCCATTGTAACGCCGCGCGGCGGCACGCACGGCGTCTTCCAGCACCAGTACGGCACTGCGCTTTTCGGCGGGCAGCGCCAGTTCCTCGGCCAGCGCCATGCCGCGCCAGTCCGCGGCTTCGGCCAGGCTCAGGCCCGGCAGGCGCGTGCTGGCGAGCGAGCACAGCGCGACCGTGGCCGGGCAGCCGTACACGCGATAACGGCAGGCGACGATGCGACCGTCCGCGCCGGCTTGCAGTTGCAGGGTGATTTCGCGGCCGTGACGCGCGTCGCCGGCCCGGCCTTCCAGCACGCCGGGCGTGCCGGGTGCAAAGCGGCCCGCATTGTGCGGCGCGCGGAAGTGCGCGAGCACCTCGCCGTCCGGGATGTAGGCCATGTCAGTCGGCGGCCGCGAGCGCGTGCAGTCGCCGGTATTCCGCGATCACGATGCGCGCGGCGCCGTCCACGTCCGCGGCAGTGCTGAAACGGCCCAGGCTGAAACGCAGGCTGGCACCGGCCAGTTCGTCATCGCGGCCGAGTGCGCGCAGCACGTAGGACGGCTCGGCACTCGCGGCACTGCACGCGGAGCCGCTCGACACGGCGAGTCCCACGCAACCGAACAACAGGCTCTCGCCCTCGATGCCGGGAAAGCTGACATTGAGGATGCCGGCCACGCGCTGCGTGGCGTGACCGTTGAGCAGGGCGTCCGGAATTTCTCGGTGCAGCGCTTGCCACAGGCGTTCGCGCAAGGCGGCCAGTTTCGGCGTTTCTTCGGCGAGTTCCTCGCGCGCGATGCGATAGGCTTCGCCCATGCCGACGATCTGATGCGTGGCAAGCGTACCGGAACGCATACCGGATTCGTGCTGGCCGCCGTGCACCATCGGCTCCAGATTCACGCGCGGCTGGCGGCGCACGAACAGGGCGCCAATGCCCTTGGGGCCGTACACCTTGTGGCCGGACAGGGACAGGAGGTCAATGTCCATCGCCTTTACATCAATCAGCAGCTTGCCGGCGCTCTGCGCCGCATCCACGTGCACCAGTGCGCCGCGGGCGTGTGCCGCGCGCGCGATACCGACGATGTCGTTGGCCGTGCCGATCTCGTTGTTGACGTGCATGAGCGAAACCAGCACGGTGTCGTCGCGCAACGCGGCCGCCACGGCATCCGGCTGGATCAGGCCGTCGGCATCCGGCTTGAGGTAGGTCACTTCATAGCCTTCGCGTTCGAGCTGCTTGCCGGTGTCGAGCACGGCCTTGTGCTCGATGCGCGAGGTGATGAAGTGCCGACCGCGATCCTTGTGGAAACGCAGCGTGCCCTTGATGGCCAGGTTGTCGGACTCGGTGGCACCCGAGGTCCACACGATTTCCGGCGGCGTTGCGTTGATGAGCGCCGCGACCTGGCCGCGCGCCTGCTCCACCAACGCACGCGCGGCGCGGCCGGGCGCGTGCATGGAGGACGGATTGGCGAAGATGCCGTCGGTGGTGAGACAGGCCGCCATCTTTTCCGCCACGCGCGGGTCCACCGGCGTGGTGGCCGCGTAATCGAGATAAATCACGTTCTGTTTCATGTTTTCACCAGGCAACCGCGCGCGCATGTTCGCGCCAGGATTTCAGAATCTGCCGCAAGGCAGCCAGTATCGCGTCCACGTCCGCTTCCGTGTTTTCCCTGCCGAAGCTGACGCGCACCGCGCTGCGCGCGGTGGCTTCATCGAGACCCATCGCCAGCAGCACGTGACTGGGCCTGCCGCTCGCGCTGTGACAGGCAGAGCCGCTGGATACCGCAATGCCGCGCCGATCCAGTTCCATGACCACGGCTTCGCCGTCAAACCCTTCAACGCCGATCTGGCTGGTGTTCGGCAAGCGCTCCGCGTCCGCCGCAAACACCCGGATGTCCGGGAATGCGTGCAGGCCGGATTCGAACCGGTCGCGCAGCGCGCGCAACTGCACGGCACGCGCGGGCTGTTCTTCGCGCGCGAGTGCGGCGGCACAACCGAAGCCGACAATGCCGGCCAGGTTCTCGGTGCCGCCACGCAGGCCGTGCTCCTGTCCCCCGCCCTCCACCAGCGGCGCGAGTTGCAAATGCCTGCTCACGATCAGCGCGCCCACACCGCGCGGCCCGTTGAGCTTGTGTGCGGACAGGCTCAGCAGGTCCACGCCGAGTGCCGCAAAATCCAGCGGCACGCGGCCCGGTGCCTGAATGGCATCGCAATGCACGAGCGCACCGCGTGCATGAGCGCGCGCCGCGACGTCTGCCACCGGCTGGATGGCGCCGGTTTCGTTGTTGGCGAACATGACGGACACCAGCCGCACCTCATCGCCCAGCGCGCGATCCAGCGCATCCAGCCGCAGACAGCCGTGCGCATCCACCACAATGTGCTGCACCTGCCAGCCGAGTTTCGCCAGCGCATCCGCCGGACCCTGCACCGCGGCATGTTCAATCGCGCTCACCAGCAAGCTGCCGGGTTTGCCCCGGCACACGCCCTTGAGCGCGAGATTGTCCGCCTCGGTGCCGCCGCCGGTGAAAATCACCTGCGCGGTTTCGGCATTTACCAGCGCCGCCACCTGCCGGCGCGCGGTTTCGATCGCGGCATGCGCGGCACGCCCGAACTGGTGCACGCTGGACGGGTTGCCGTGCGTGCCTTCGAGCCACGGCAGCATGGCTTGCAGGACGCGGGGGTCCAGCGGCGTGGTGGCGTTGTGATCCAGATAAATCGGCATATTCGGGTCCACCGGCCGGTCATGCGTATGCAACCGCCCGGATTCAGGGCTGCATCATTATAACCAACCCGGCATATCAGGACGGTGGGCCGTGTTGCAGGGCTTTCAGCAGGCCACGCAGGATGTTGATTTCGTTCTGATCGGGTTGCACGCGACCGAACAGGTGCCGCAAGCGCCGCATCAGGTGGCGCGGGTTGGCCGGATCGAGAAAGCCGCTGGCGAGCGCGGCCTGTTCGAGGTGGG
>DASSRV010000221.1:0-6407 GCA_035701605.1 Gammaproteobacteria bacterium | reverse complement strand
GGCCGGTCGCGGCAGCATCGGCAAGCTGCTCTATGATCCCAAAACCGAAGCCGATCTGGCCGGCGCGGCGCACTCGCTGAATGCCTCGCTCAAGACCCTGCAACCGCTGCTGGAAAACGCGAGACAGGCATCCGGCGACCTGCCGAAACTCACCCGCCAGCTCGACACCACGCTGGGCGGCGTGAACGCGCAGATGCAGTCGCTCCCCGCACTGGTGCTGCAAACAAAACAGGTACTCGACGACACCGACCGCACGCTGCGTGCGCTGCAAAATACCTGGCCGATTTCCTCGTCTGTGACACCGCCCCCCAAACAGAAAGTGGTGCCGGTGAGGCCGCCCAATGACTGAATGCCGCATCGGTACACAGACGGGCATGCCGCAAACCCGTGCCGGCTTGCTCACTCCGGCCTGCGCCGGTAGGACTCTTACGGGTCACGCCGCACTCTCCGGTTCCGTCGCCCCGGCGCAGGCCGGGGCCCAGTCCGACCGGTCATCCCGGCCCTTGGTCGGGATGCTGCATTTCGACTGGATGCCGGCCTACGCCGGCATGACGGGAAAACGCATGTGTGGCCTTTTATTGCCGGCATGGATATCGAGCATTGTTTCAATCGTGTTGCTGCTCGCCGCCTGCGGCAGCGCGCCCCCGCCGCAACCCGCCGTGGTCACCGCCACCCGTGACGCCATGTCACTCGGCATGCAGGCATACGCCGACAACCGCTACCTCGAAGCGCGCAATTACTTCGAACGCGCGCTGGTGCAATACCGTAGCGTGGATGACCGCGGCGGCCAGCTCGATGCGCTGGTGGATCTTGCCGACAGTGCGCTCGGGCAGGGCGAGCCTGCGGCGGCGCGCAGCTACCTCGGCGCGGCGGACAAGTTGCTTGCAACAAGCTCCGATTCCACGCAGGCATCGCACGTCGCGCTGCTGCACGCCTACGCCGACCTGCAAGCCGGTGACAATCAGCAGGCCGTTGCAAGGCTTGATGCCTTGCTCGACAACACCGCCACGCCGGAACCCATTCGACAGGCCGCTCTGCTTGCCCGCACGCAATGCGCCTTCAACCTGCATGCGACGGATACCCACGCCTGGCTGGCAAAACTGGAAGCAACAACCGGCATCCACGCTGAGCTTGCAAGCGAGGCACGTTACCTGCGTCTCAAGGCGCTGGCGGCACGACAGGCGAATGACAATGCGCAAGCCAGCGAGCTTTACCGGCAGGCGCTCGACCGCTACCGCAGCCAGTACAACCGCCCCGGCATCGCCGCCACGCTGGAGGAATGGGCGGATTTATCCGTCTCGCAACAGGATTGGCCCGCCGCGCGCGACCGGCTCGGTCGTGCCCTGCCCATCCGCCTGTGGCTCTACGACCGCAACCATGCTGAAAAGGATTTGCGGGTCCTGTCCCGGGTGGACGCGGCGCTCGGCAACGAGACTGCCAGCAAACAGGATCTGAAACTGGCCGATTACCTCGGCAACGGCGGCGACCCCGCGCAACTCACGGCGCTGGGACAAACCCGGCCTGAATAACTCCCGACACTGAATCCGGCGATGCGCTTGCCGATAGGAAGGCATCTCCACCCCGCACTATTCAACTGAAAAACCCGGCCTTGATGCCGTCCACCACGAACTGTACGGCGAGTGCGGCGAGGATGACGCCGAACAGGCGATCCATGACGTTGGCACCGGTTTCTCCCAGCAGTTTCATGAGCCGGCCCGCGCCCAGGAGGCACAGCAGGGTCACGCCCAGTACCAGCAGCAGCACCACGATCATGCTCAGGAAATACCAGACGTTGCCGCGTGCCTCGCCCACCATGAGCAGGATGGTGGTGAGCGCGCCGGGACCGGCGATGAGCGGGAACGCGAGCGGAAACACGGAGATGTCCTGTTTGTGACGCGCTTCCTGCTGCTCGGGCTCGGTGGTGGAGCGGCCGCCGGACTGGCGCGCGAACACCATGTCCATGGCGATCAGGAACAGCAGGATGCCGCCCGCGATCTTGAACGCGGGGATGCTGATGCCGAGCGTGTGCAGCAGCCAGTCGCCGATGAATGCGAACACCAGCAGGATGGCCGCGGCCAGCAACACACCCTTGAACGCCATGCGCCGACGGTGCAGGTCGCCGCCGCCGCGGGTCAGCGCGCCGAACATGGGCGTCACGCCAATCGGGTCCATGACCACGAACAGCACGATGAACATGTTGACGAATTTATCCAGCGTCATGACCGCCCGTATCCTGAAATGTCTGGAATTACACGCATGTACGCCCGTCTTCTGGACCGACTCTCAACAGCACAAAAAGCCGCTTGCGCAACTCCGAATCCGGGTCTATAACTAAGGCATGCCACCCGCACATCACGGCTGAAAAAATCCGCGGGCTCCGCCCGCACACCATAACCAAACCCGCCGTTCCTGTCGCGTATTCGTTTTGCTGAAGGCATGGTAGCAATGTTTCGGGCCGGGGGCCTATTGCCATGAATGACGTGACTGAACCTGAACCTGCAAGGCCTGTCCTGGTCGGGGAATGGTATGGCGATGCGAGTGGCGCCAGCCTGGAAGTGGTGGCGGTGGACGAGGAAGACGGCACCATCGAGGTGCAGTATTTCGACGGCACGGTCGCCGAATACGACGCCGAAACCTGGCAGGAAATGCGCCTGCATGAAATTGATCCGCCCGAGGACTGGTCCGGCTCCTTCGACATCGAGCGCGAGGATTACGGCGTGGAGCTGGACGAGGAACGGCGTCCGGAGATGTGGGCCAATCCGCTCGACCAGCTCGAACTCTGAGCCTCAGGCCAGCCCCAGTTCCTCCAGGCATCCCAGCATCCGGTTCCAACTGCGCTCGATGTCGTGATCGAGGCCGATCGAGAACCGGATCAGACCGTCGCTCAGACCCATCGCCTCACGCTCCTCTTTCGGGATTTCCGAAGACGTGCTGTTGCCGGAAGGACTGAACAGGGTGCGGAAATACCCGAGGCTGACCGCGAGCAAACCCACCTTCTCCTGCTGCAAGCGCACTTGCAGGCGATCCGCATCCGCCTCGCTGCCGACATCCAGGGTCAGCATGCCGCCGAAACCGAATTCCGGCGCCATGAGTTTGCGCATGCGGGCGTGGTCCGGATGCGTGGGCAAGCCGGGGTAACTCACCTTCAGGCCCTTTTCCGCCAGCCGCTCCGCGATGTACAGCGCATTGTCCGAGTGCTGCCGCATGCGCAGCGGCAGGCTGTGCAGGTTCTTGCGGATGCCGGCGGCACGCAGACTGTCGAGCGCGGGACCGAGCAGCATGAGCGCACCCGCGTTCACGTCGGTGAGGCTGGAAATGAATTCGTGGCTGGCGCACACCGCGCCGGCCACGCAATCGCTGGTGCCGTTGATGAACTTGGTGAGGCTGTGCACCACCACCTGTGCGCCCAGTTGCGCCGGCGCAAGGATCAACGGCGCAAAGGTATTGTCCACCACGAAGGTCACACCGCTGTCGCGCGCGAGTTGCGCCAGCGCCGGCAGGTCCGGCACCGCCAGCAGCGGATTGCTGATGGACTCGCAATACAACACGCGCGTGTTGCGTCCGATAGCCGCGCGCACCGCGTCGAGGTTGTTGCAGTCCACGAAACGGGTGCTGACGCCGAAGCGCGGCAGGAAATTCTTCATGAACGCATAGGTGCCGCCGTACACGGTGCGGCTGGACACGATCTCGTCGCCCGCGCCACACAACTGCAACAGCGTACCGGTGATGGCGCCCATGCCGGACGCGGTGACCGAACAATCCGCGGTGCCTTCCAGTACCGCCAGCGCGTCCGCGAGATAACGACCCATCGGATTCCAGTGACGCGAATACAGGAAGCAGCCCTCGATCTCGGAGCTGAAGCGCGCCTTCATGGTTTCGGGATCGAGAAAGGTATAGGTGGACGCATCGCTGATGGACGGATTCACGTCGCCGTATTCGCCGAAACTCCACAGGTCCTCGAGTTTTCCGGCCGGATCAAACTTCATGTCATGCCTCGTGTTGATGTGTCAGGCTGTTTCGGGTTCAAGGTACGCCACCACTTCATCCTGCTCCACCGCCACCCGCACGGCGTCGAGATTGCGGCCCACACAGGGCCCGGCCACGCAGTTGCCGGTGCCGGGCTCGAACAATGCGCCGTGCGCGGAGCACATGATGAGCGTGCGGTCGCGGGTCAGGAACGCATCCGGCTTCCAGTTCAGGAAATTCCCGGCGTGCGGGCACTGATTGCGGTAGCCGTGCACCGCATCGCCCTGCCGCACCACGAAATACTCGTCCGGGAAGCGCGCACCGGGAAACGAGAACCCGCGCGCGGACTGGTCGGGCAGTTCCGTGAGCCGGCATATACTGTGGCGTCGGGTGTGGGGCATCCGCAATCCGCGGGCGCGCTTTGCAAGCACGCGCGATTTCTTTTATCGTGCTCCGCTATCTCGACCTGTCGGGCTGAAGCATGTTCTCGACCCCGGACGAAGCGGAAAACGCATTTTACACTGCCTTCGCCAACAGCGACCTGGAGGCCATGATGTCAGTGTGGCTGCCGAGCGAGGCCATCACCTGCATTCACCCGGTTGGACCGCGCATCACCGGACACAAGGCGGTGCGCGTGGCCTGGAACGAGATGTTCCGCAACAATGCCGGGCTGCGCTTCCGGCTCGCCGATGTGGTGCGCACCCAGGACGCGCTGCTCGCCATCCATGTATTGCACGAATTCATCACCGTGCCGGGCGAGGCGGCGGAACGCGCCCCTGCCATCGCCACCAACATCTATCAGCTCACCAAGGAAGGCTGGCGCATGATCCTGCACCACGCCTCGCCCATCGCCGTGGTGCAGGTGGCACAGGAACGCCCCAGCGGCCGGCTGCACTAGGCAGCACGCACCGGCGTACCGGCTACCGCGTCAATTCGCTCACGCAGGCGCCACAGCAGCAGCAACCCCGGCAGCGCGAGCAGTGCGCTGACCATGAACAGCGCGCTCCAGCCCCAGTGTTCGGCAACCACGCCGGACGGCGGCCCGAGGATCACGCGTGAAATGGAATCCAGTGCCGACAGCAGCGCGAACTGGAACGCCGTGTAGCGGTGGTCGCACAGCGCCATGAGGTAGGCCAGGAACGCGGCCGTGCCCATGCCCCAGGCCAGATTCTCGACGCCGACCGCGAATACCATGAGCGGGTAATGGTGGCCGGTTTCCGAAAGCGCGAGAAAGCCCAGGATCGAAACGCCTTGCAGCACGCCGAACACCAGCAACGCGCGCGACAGACGCATGCGCGCCATCAGCATGCCGCCGATGAACACGCCCAGAATGGTGGCAGCGACGCCAAAACCCTTGTTCACCACGCCGACGTCGGTGGCGGTGAAATGCACGCCCTCGATCAGGAACACGTTGGTGAGCGGCCCCGAGAACCAGTCGCCGAATTTGTACAGCACCACCAGCAGCAGCAGACCCGTGATGCCGGGACGCGCCAGGATTTCCCGCAGCGGTTCGATCACGGCACGCGCCAGACTGCGCGGTACCAGCACCTGCTGTTCCGGCTCCGGTCCGAATATCGCGGGTAGCGTGGCGCACAGCATCAGTAACGCCATCAATAGATAACTCGCGCGCCAGCCGATGCGGTCCGACAGGATCAGCACCAGCGCGCCGGACACGATCATGGCAAGCCGGTAACCGCCGGTCTGCATGGCGGCACCGAAGCCGCGCTCGCGCGGTTGCAGCAGGTCCGTGAAATAGGCGTTGTACACGATGTCCTGCGAAGCGGAAGCAAATGCCAGCGCGAATGCCAGCACGCCCATGCGCCAGGTCGCGGCCACCGGGTCGGTGAACGCCATCGCCACCAGCAACAGCGCCAGTGCCACTTGCGTGAGCGCGATCCAGCCGCGCCGCCGGCCCAGCAAAGGCGGCACGTAACGGTCCATGACCGGCGCCCACAGGAACTTGAGCGAATACGGCAAGCCCACCAGTGAGAATGCCGCGATGGTGGTGATATCCACGTGCAGCGTCGCCATCCATGCCTGCAAGGTGGAGCCGGACAGCGCCAGCGGCAATCCCGAGGAAAACCCCAGCAACAGCACCACCGCGATGCGCGGGTTTGCGAGCGCGCGCAGGCTGTCGGCACGTGAAACGGGCGCGGCGATGGTGGGTGGCGTGGACATCAGAGGTCGGCGTCGTAGTCCATGATAAGCGGCGCGTGATCGGAAAAACGCTGCTGCTTGTAGATCACGGCTTTTTGCACCGCGTCCTTCAGACCCGGCGTCGCGACCTGGTAATCAATGCGCCAACCGACGTTGTTGGCCCAGGCCTGACCGCGATTCGACCACCACGTGTATTGATCGGGCCGCTGATCCACCACGCGAAACGCGTCCACGAATCCGGCCGGGCCGAACAGCTCATCCAGCCAGGCGCGTTCGTGCGGCAG
>DASSRV010000220.1:0-6027 GCA_035701605.1 Gammaproteobacteria bacterium | reverse complement strand
GTTGCGGCCACTGTCGCGGCTGATGCGCGCCAGCATCCGGGCCAGCGGTTTGTCGAGCCGTATGGTGATTGTGCTCATGTAAGACATGGTAATACACGCATCGTCCATGTGCAAATCCGGCTGGTTGACACGATTCCCAGCAGGCTTTTGCGCCGCACTTGCGCGCGGGCGTATAGTGGATGGTTCGTCAAACCGGGACTCGCATGGACACCATCCGCATCCGTGGGGCGCGTACCCACAACCTCGCTAATCTCGATGTTGACCTGCCGCGCGACCGCCTGATCGTCATCACCGGGCTGTCCGGTTCGGGCAAATCCTCGCTCGCCTTTGACACGATCTACGCGGAAGGCCAGCGCCGTTACGTGGAATCGCTGTCGGCCTACGCGCGCCAGTTCCTGTCCATGATGGAGAAACCGGACCTGGATCACATCGAGGGTCTGTCGCCGGCGATTTCCATCGAACAGAAGTCCACTTCGCACAATCCGCGTTCCACGGTCGGCACGGTCACGGAAATCCACGACTACCTGCGGCTCCTGTTCGCGCGCGCCGGGATCCCGCGCTGCCCGGATCACGGCATTGATCTCACCGCGCAGACCGTGAGCCAGATGGTGGACCAGGTGCTGGCGTTGCCCGCCGACACGCGTCTGCTGCTGCTTGCGCCGGTGGTGCACGAGCGCAAGGGCGAGCATCTGGAATTGATCGCGGAACTGCGTGCGCAGGGCTTCGTGCGCGCACGCATTGACGGGGCGGTGGTGGAGCTGGAGCAGACGCCGAAACTGGACCTGCGGCGCAAGCACACGATCGAGGTGGTGGTGGACCGCTTCAAGGTGCGGCCGGATGCCGGGCTGCGTCTCGCGGAATCCTTCGAGACCGCGTTGCGGCTCGCGGACGGTGCCGCCCGCGTGGCGTTCATGGACGAACCGCGCCGCGAGGAACTGGTGTTCTCCGCAAAATTCGCCTGTCCGGTGTGCGGCTACAGCATTTCCGAGCTCGAACCGCGCCTGTTCTCCTTCAACAATCCGGTCGGCGCCTGCCCGAGCTGCGACGGCCTGGGCCTCAAGCAGTTCTTCGATCCCGCACGCGTGGTCACGCATCCGCAACTGTCGCTCGCCGGCGGTGCGGTGCGCGGCTGGGACCGGCGCAACCACTACTACTTCCAGCTCATCCAGAGCCTGGCGCGGCACTACAAATTCAACATCGAGACGCCGTTCGAGGGATTGCCGGAAAAAATCCGCAAGATCGTGCTGTACGGCAGCGGCCGGGAAAGCATCCTCTTCAGTTACGTGAACGAGCGCGGCGGCCGCAGCTCGCGCCGGCACCCGTTCGAGGGCGTGCTGCCGAACATGGAACGCCGCTACCGTGAAACCGAATCGCAGATGGTGCGCGAGGAACTGGCGAAATACCTGTCCAGCCGGCCCTGCCCGGACTGCGAGGGCACGCGGCTCAGGCGCGAGGCGCGGCACGTGTTCGTCGGCGGTGAAAGCGTACCGGCGATTTCGGCACGCTCGGTGGGCGACACACTGGCTTTTTTCGAGACGCTGCAACTGCAAGGCTGGCGCGGCGAGATCGCGGCCAAGATCGTCAAGGAAATCGGCGCGCGGCTGTCGTTCCTGGTCAACGTCGGGCTCGATTACCTGAGCCTGGACCGCAGTGCCGAGACCCTGTCCGGCGGCGAAGCCCAGCGCATCCGGCTCGCCAGCCAGATCGGTTCCGGTCTGGTGGGCGTCATGTACATTCTCGACGAGCCGTCCATCGGATTGCACCAGCGCGACAACGCCCGCCTGCTGGAAACGCTGGTGCGGCTGCGCGATCTCGGCAACACCGTGATCGTGGTCGAGCACGACGAGGATGCCATCCGCCACGCGGATCATGTGCTCGACATGGGTCCCGGTGCGGGCGTGCACGGCGGTCGCGTGGTGGCGCAGGGCACGCCGGCGGACATCGAGGCCAATGCCGCCTCGCTCACCGGTCAGTATCTTTCCGGCCGCCGCGAGATCGCCCTGCCGAAGGCGCGCAGCACACCGGATCCGCAGCGCCAGTTGCGCATCCGCAATGCGCGCGGCAACAACCTCAAGGGCGTGGATGTCGCCATTCCGCTCGGCCTCATGACCTGCGTCACCGGCGTGTCCGGCTCCGGCAAGTCCACCCTCATCAACGACACGCTATATCGTTTTGCCGCACGCGAACTGAACGATGCTTCGGCAACGCCGGCCACCTGCGACGGCATTGACGGGCTGGATCAGATAGACAAGATCATAGACATTGACCAGTCGCCCATCGGGCGTACGCCGCGCTCCAACCCCGCCACCTACACCGGCCTGTTCACGCCGATCCGGGAGCTGTTCGCGCAGACCCAGGAATCGCGCTCGCGCGGCTACCAGCCGGGCCGCTTCAGCTTCAACGTCAAGGGCGGACGCTGCGAAGCCTGCCAGGGCGACGGTGTCATCAAGGTCGAGATGCACTTCCTGCCGGACATCTACGTGGCCTGCGACGTGTGCCACGGCAAGCGCTACAACCGCGAAACCCTCGACATCCGTTACAAGGGCAAGAACATCAGCGAAGTGCTGGACATGACCGTGGAAGACGCGGCGCAGTTCTTCAGCGCCGTGCCGGTGGTCTCGCACAAACTGCAAACCCTGCTCGCGGTCGGGCTCAGCTACGTGCGGCTCGGTCAGAACGCCACCACGCTGTCCGGCGGCGAAGCCCAGCGCGTGAAGCTGGCGCGCGAGCTGTCCAAGCGCGACACCGGCCGCACGCTCTACATCCTCGACGAGCCCACCACCGGCCTGCATTTCCACGACATAGACCAGTTGCTCGGCGTGTTGCGTCAGTTGCGCGACAGCGGCAGCACCGTAGTGGTCATCGAACACAATCTGGATGTCATCAAGACCGCCGACTGGATCATTGACCTCGGTCCCGAGGGCGGCAACGGTGGCGGCACCGTGGTCGCCGCCGGCACACCGGAAGCCATCGCACAGAATGTTGATTCATACACCGGCTACTTCCTGGAGCCGCTACTGGAGCGTCATGGGGTGCTGCTTAAATTCAACAAGACACGTAAATCCATCAGATCCTGACGGCGTGTCAGAAGGCGGTTCAGGCCTTGATTACATTGGGATAAGGCTTTCTGTATACACCTCTGGTGTCAATGACAAGCTTTGCATTTTCAAGAATCATTTCATAATCAAAGGCATCGTGCTGAGTAGCTAACAACACGAAATCGAACTTTGCGAGAGTTTCCCTGGTCACGGAAATGCTTTTAAGGTCAAAATGATGGTCCCTCATGTGCGGAAATTCCGGCACCAGCGGATCGGAATAGGCTACCACTGCTCCGCGCTTCTGCAGTAATTCCATTATCTCCACGGCCGGTGACTCCCGGGTATCATCGATATTTTTCTTGTAGGAGATACCCAACACCAGGACCCGGCTACCCTTGATCGCCTGTCCCCGCTGATTCAACGCCGCAGCAGTCTTGTCAACTACCCACTCCGGCATATGACTGTTCACCTCGCCCGCCAAACGAATAAAGCGTGTATCCACGCCGTACTCCAGCGCCTTCCAGGTGAGATAAAAAGGGTCAATAGGAATACAGTGACCACCCAGCCCCGGACCAGGGTAATAAGCAACAAACCCAAACGGTTTGGTGGCTGCCGCATCAATGACCTCATAGATATCAATGCCCATGCGGTCTGCGACGATCTTCATCTCGTTGACCAAGCCGATATTCACCGCGCGGTGGATGTTCTCCAGCAACTTGGTCATTTCCGCGGCCCGCAGCGAACTGACTGGAACGACCTTGTCAATGACCGCGCCATACAAGGCAAGCGCGGTTTCCACGCACACGGCTGTCAAGCCCGAACAAATTTTCGGGATCGTCTGTGTATTGAAATCAGGATTGCCCGGGTCTTCGCGTTCTGGTGAATACACTACAAAGAAGTCTTCGCCGGGCTGCAAGCCGCAAGCCTTGACTACGGGCACGATGATTTCTTCTGTGGTGCCTGGATACGTTGTACTTTCAAGTGACAACACCTGCCCAGGACGCAGATAGGGAGCTAACTCTTGCATCGTGTTTGCAATAAAACTTGTATCGGGCTCGCGATGCCGACCCAATGGCGTCGGCACGCAGATGATGATGGCATCCATGTCCTTGGTGACGGCAAAATCCGTTGTCGAAGACAATTCTTTTGCACGTGCCGCTCTAATCCTGTCATTTCCTATCTGCGCAATGTAACTATTTCCTGAATTCAGGGCTTGAACCTTGTCGCCGTCAATATCAAATCCCGTTACACGGAATCCGGCTTCAGTGAAACGCAGCGCCAATGGCAGGCCCACATAACCCAGACCAACGATTCCTATATGAGCGGATTTGCCGTTGATACGACTTAAGATTGATTCTCTATGCTGCATTGCCTTTCCTGCACACAAAATCGCCCGTTGCTGACGGGCCATGGTTTGAGGTGGATACGATACAGTATATTGCCAGCGGTCAAATGTTGTCTGGTGTAAAAATGGTGCCTGCAGTAATCTCTGTATAATCGCCCGGATTCTGTTCCAATCTGTGACCTGACATCATGCCTTTCGATGCTTGGCTGACGCTTGTTGTGACTTTGGCCTGTCTCGGCGCCCTGTCGTTCACACGCCTGGGTGCTGACGTCGTCCTGATGGCGGGTCTGACGGTGCTCTTATTGTGTCGCATCATCACGCCACAGGCTGCTTTCAGCGGCTTTGCCAATGAGGGGGTCCTGAGCATCGCCGTGTTGTACGTCGTGGCCGCGGGCTTGCGCGATACCGGGGCGACGAGCCGTCTGGTCAGCCTGTTGTTCGGTCGCCCCCGCACCCCCGCCAATGCCCAGTTGCGGATGATGCTGCCGGTCACGTTTATGAGCGCCTTCCTGAACAACACGCCAATCGTGGCCACGTTTCTGCCGGCGGTCACCGACTGGGCCAAGCGCCAGCGGATTTCTGTCTCGAAACTGATGATCCCGCTGAGTTATGCCGCAATTTTCGGTGGCACCTGCACCCTCATCGGCACCAGCACCAACCTGGTAGTGGATGGCCTGTTGAAATCACAGGCACATCTGCCTGGCTTCGGCTTTTTTGAACTGGCCTGGATCGGGATTCCCTGCGCACTGATCGGACTCCTGTATGTCCTCGTCGCCAGCCGGTGGCTGCTACCGGAACGCCGCCCGGCCATCACGCAACTGGAAAATCCGCGCGAATACACCGTGGAAATGCTGGTGGAAACCGGCAGCCCCCTGGCCGGACAAACGGTGCAGGCGGCCGGGTTGCGGCAATTACCCGGCTTGTTCCTGATCGAAATCGAACGCACCGGTGAAATCATTCCGGCGGTCGGGCCTGATGAAAAACTGCTGGATGGCGACCGGCTGGTCTTTGCGGGTATCACCGATTCAGTCGTGGATCTGCAGCGCATCAAGGG
Organism: Gammaproteobacteria bacterium; assembly: GCA_035701605.1. Taxonomy (GTDB): domain Bacteria; phylum Pseudomonadota; class Gammaproteobacteria; order Natronospirales; family REEB76; genus DASSKW01. The sequence continues at coordinate 590 of DASSRV010000220.1, read as the reverse complement.
GTTAAGTCCTGCGACCAATCAGGTATTCAAGCTCACAGCGCCGCGTACGGCACGCACACTGATCGAAGCGGTTATCGCAAGCTACTCGCCTGTCAGCGGTAAAACCATCCGTGAGGGCCGCTTCCGTTCGCATTACAACGCCGTCATCATCGCGGTGGCGCGGAACGGCCAGCGCTTGCCCGGAAAAATCGGCGACATCGAACTGGAACCGGGCGACACCTTGTTGCTGGAAACCGAAACGGAATTCATGGAGCAGCACGCCAACTCGCGCGATTTCCTGCTGCTGCGTCCGATAGACAGTGCGGTTGTTCCCCGCTACGAAAAAAGCTGGTTGGCATGGGTGATCCTGTTGGGATTGGTTGTCACGGCCAGCACAGGACTCCTGCCGCTGCTACCTGCCGCATTGGCCGCAGCGGGACTCATGCTGCTGACCCGTTGTTGCAGCATCAGTTCCGCCCGACGCAGCATCGAACTCGAAGTCCTGATCACGATTGCCGCCGCGTTCGGTATCGGCCACGCACTGGAAGTCAGCGGCGTCGCGGATACCTTCGCACGGGTACTACTTGCAACGGCCGGCGATAATCCGTGGT
>DASSRV010000219.1:0-4591 GCA_035701605.1 Gammaproteobacteria bacterium | reverse complement strand
GCTCATCTTGACCCGGTTCCAATCGAGTCCGATCTGCCGCCGCAACCAGGCTTCCACCATTTTCGCGCGCAACAGGCCAAGCTGCTGGTTGTTCTCGTAGTTTCCGTTCGGCAACACGTGCACGTTGTCGGTATAGCCGGTAATCACCAGGCTGATGTTGCGCGCATACTGCAAACTGTTGATGATTTTGTTGAGCGCTGCTTGCTCCTCGGGGCCGAGCTGATACCGCGCAAACGGATAATCCTGCACCATCACGTCCCGATGCTGCGGCACGTAGCGCGGCGTCACCGGCATGGCCACGCGCGCCATCGGCGTGTGCTGGTGCTTCGCGGCCGGCGTGTCGAAATTCGCCAGCGCCAGCGTGGTCCATTCGATCTTGCGGTTCGCGTTCACACCGGCCTTGAGCTCGAAACCGAGCGTGCCGTGCCAGCCAGCAGCCGCATCCGGCAGGCGGAACACCAGTGCGCCGCTCATGTCCTGCGGATCTTCGATCGGCTTGCCATCCAGCGTGGCGCTGCCGGGAACAAGGCTCAGCTCATCCGGCAGCATCACCGTCACGCTCAGGCGCGTCACCGGCACACCGCTTGCGGCCAGCTCGACAGTGCTGTGAACCTCGTCGCCCGCGCCCTTCTGCGCGAGCTTCAGGCTCAGCGCACCGCTCGGCGCGGGAATCTTGCGGATGTGGAAATCGGTGCGCCACAGGGCGCCGCCGTGCAGTTCGATGAACTGCGAGTACGCGCGGCCCGCAAAGCGCGTGTTGTCCGTACACTCGGTTATCTCATAGCCCGTCGGCAGGCTGTCGGTATCCAGTTGCACCACGTGGGTGCCGTTCTTGACTGCCTGGAAATGGAAACGCCCGTTCTTGTCCGTGATGGCATAACTGCCGTCTTCCATCAGGATGCGGATACCGGACAGATCGGCATCCGCTTTCGCGGCCTTGTCGCAGCCCGGCATGACGCGACCGATCACGGTGTTCACGTTCTGCATCAGCTCGTTCAGGATTTCGACCTGCGCGGTGGCGACATTGGATTTCGCCTGCCCCGCACCGAAGCCCTGCACGCTGTTGATGGCGGTGCCGAGCGGCGTCGCCGCACTCACTTCCACCACGTAGGTCACCCGGACCTGGCTGGACTTGTCCAGCCTGCCCACCGTGAACGTCAGTTGCTGGGCATCCGCCGAAACCGAGGGATCCGGCATCGGTTTGCCGCCGAGACGCGCCGAACCCTGCACGTAACGGAAACCCTGCGGCAGGGTATCCACCAGCATCACGTCCTGGGCCGCCAGCGTGGTGCTGGTGTTCTCGGCCGTGAGCGTGAACTGGAGCATGTCGCCCACCGAAGCGCTGGTGGCAGCGGCAGTCTTCTGCACGAACAGGCTGGTCGAGACCGGATCGAGCGGGATGTCGTAGCCCACCGGCCCCATCCCGGACAGTGTGAAACTCTGCCCGAACGAAGCCTTGCCCAGCACGAACGGCGCCTGCGGCAGTTGCTGCAAGGCCGTGATGCTCTCCGACGAAGCGAACCGGTAACCCGGGGGCGGCGTCACCTTCAGCTTGTAATTGCCCGCCGTCACTTCCGGCAAGAGATACGCGCCCGCCGAAGCGGGATATTGCGCACCACTGCCGTCGGTTTCAGTCTTGCCCGAGGTCACCGTGGACGGGAAGCTGCTGACCCCGTCGCGTCCGGTCACTGCGGCGTCCGTGCCCGTGGCGGCATTCACCAGCGTGATCTCGGCACCGTTCACCGGCTTGCCGGTCGCGGAATCGAACACCACGTTATAGGGGTCCACCAGGGCATTGGCCTGCGACTGGTCGCCGGCATCCATCGCATCCGTGTAATCCAACTGCAATTGCTCGCCGGCCTTGATGGCCAGCGTGCAGGCGCCGGCTGTCGCACCGGTCGCCACCGTTTGCACATAGCCCGCGAACACACCGGTATTGTTTCCGGTTTCAATCAATCGCAGTGTGACTGTCCTGCTCGTTCCCTGCACCGAGACCATCACCAGCACGGTCTCGCGTTTGGCCGGATCCAGATTCTGGTCGCCATCCGTCACGTCCACGAACACCGGATCGCCGGGGTAATACAGCGTCGCCGCGTGCATGGCTTGCGGCTGGCTGATGTCGAGCGTCTGACCCTGTGCCGACACCGGGGCCGGCAGCGTCGTGAAACTGGTGCCGCCATTCGTGCTGCACCCGGTCGGACCAATCAGGACTCCATTCGATCCGCCCGGCGCATAACTCAGGAACGCCACCGAAGACGGCGTGCGCACGGCGGCCACCACCGTGACTTTGATCGAATTGCTGGTCTGCACCATCGCCGCGCCACCCGGACCGTCCCAGGCCAGTTGTGCGGTATTGGTGATCGTTGTGCCTGCCGGCGTGGGAGCCGCCCACGCCGCATGATTCATCAACAAGGCCAGGCCCAGAATGGCCCACGCCTTGCCAAAACCTCCTGTCACTCCGCGGCGGCGGCAAGGGGCTTTGGCAAGGCGGGCTGGCATGCTGACAGCAGCAACCAGCCGCGACTTGTCCAACGAACCATGTGCGATTTCCCTCCTTGTTTGTTGCGGGCGCAGCAGCACGCCACGCGCGGGCTGTCGCCAGCCCGCGCGTGCGCGCCATCCTGAACCCTTCAGCAGGCTACTCAACACAAACGAATCCGCGATCCCTTACTGGATCGTGACTTCGTAGGTGATGGTCGCCGTGTCGTTCGGCTTCAGCGTGATGCCGGTGACCGTCACCGTGTTGGTAGTGGTCTGGTTCCAGTCGCAACTGACAGCCGTGTACGGCGCGCCGCCGGTTGCCGGCTCGTTGTGCACCGCACCATCCGCACAGTTGAACTGGGTACCAGTGTTCACACCCGCCGCAGTCACGTTCAGGCTGTTGGCGAACCAGGCGATATAGCCGTTGGTGGCAATCTGGGTATTCAGATCGTCCGCCACGCTGATGGCGCTGGCATTCGCCGTGGCCGTCGTGTCGTTGTGTACCGTCACCGTGTACTGCATCACCGAGCCCGGAATGGACTTGAAGTTCGCGGGCGTGCCGGTGCACGAACCGGTGTTGCCCGGCGTGGTGCAGTTCACCGGATCGGTCACCACCGCCGCGGTCTTGGTGATGGTCAGCTTGGCCGAGGCCACCATCCAGGCATCGCGATCGGACGACTTGCCGTCGTTCGCCGCATCGTCCGTACCCCCCGCATCCGCGAAGATGTTCTGCTGCACGCTGGACGACCAGGCCGTGCCGGAATCATCTGCGGTGATATTCGCACCCGGTGCCGTGCCGTAGGTGGCACTGCCACCCGCGACCGCCACCTGTGCGACCAGGGCATTCACCGCGATGCTGCCGTCCGCCTGACCCGACGGGATACTCGCCACCACGAACACGTAGTGCGAATCGCCCGAAGCCAGTTGCGGAATCGAACTCGCCGTGTCGTTGGCCAGCACATACGTGGCAGTGTTGTTCTGCGACACGAAGATGCTCGGCGTTCCGGTTCCCGGGGTGGTCGGTGCAGTGGCGTCGAAGTTGTCCGTGCCCGCACCGAACGGGTTGGCCGTGGCCGTTGCCTTCTGGAGCGTGGTGAAGCTCACACCCTGGGTGGCGTTGCCGTTGTTGGTCACTTGATACACCAACACGACGTTCGTCTGTCCCGGCGACACCGAGACAATCGCGCCATCCTGCCTGGTCACCACCAGCACCAGCTTGTCGTCCACCACGAACGAGGTGTTCGCGCCGTTGCCGACGCCACTCGTTGTATTGCCGGTCGGCGAGCTTTCAATCAGGGTCTGATTGACGCCGCCCACTTGGTAATTCACGGTGGCCTTGTTGGTGACGGAGGTACCGGCAGCGGTACCGATGGGTGCGGCTTGTGCCGTACCCATCCCCAACATCAACAGCACGCCGGCGAGCGCCCCGCCGGTGAGCTTGAGTTTCATTGCAAGTTTCATGACATTCCTCCTCAAGAGGGGTTCAGGATTGAAAAACATGGCTGGGACGGCACGCTCCCGCGCCGCCAGCCCGGAAACCGGACAACCTTGCCCGGCTTCCGCCCATGACCGGTCGCTTCCCGCGACCTTCAGCCGACCCACGGCGAACCGGATCGTTTCCGCCATCCCGGCGGGCCGTGTTGCAACCGCATGCGGTGCCGAAAGCACCGCACACGACCGGGCTGCACGTGTGTTTCCTGCACGCACAGCCCTCCGGGGCCGGTCGGTAAGCCGATCGGCCCAGTTCCGGATGTTCATCCTCATTCCCTGTTTGCTGCCGCGCCGTGCGCGCGGTCAGCTCCAATGTGGCGTGCCGCGAATACGGCCGCCGGATACAAATTTCTCGTCACTTCGACACAACCCTGCTTCGTCGCCCCGTGCGCGACCGCCAAGGATGGCGGAAGTGCAGGTTTTGCAGGAGCAAAAAACCTGCCGACCGCCAGGGATGGTGGAAGTGCAGGTTTTGCAGGAGCAAAAAACCTGCCGACCGCCAGGATGGCGGAAGTCCCGGAAATGCAGGAGCAATGTCCGGGAAAAGCCGGAGTCCAGATCTTGTTTGGCCTCCCGGCCGCAGGCCGGGAGACTTCATTTGGACTGGATACCGGCCTAC